>JAGPKZ010000040.1 GCA_018053665.1 Prevotella sp. | reverse complement strand
TATATATAGACTTCTAGTACAACAAAACTGAATTCAGATTAGTTAAAACATGACTTGCAAACCCATATAAATAAACCTATTGCTCTTCTGGCAATCATTTGCTAATATCACTTTCATGTAGATACTTTATTAGTTATTCGATATTTACCTGGAGGCATACCTTTAAAGCGACGAAACACACGACAGAAATATGGAATATCATTGAAACCCGACTTGTAGCAGACCTGTGAAATGTTAAGATCAGACTTCTTAAGCAATTCACATGCCTTTGCAATTCGATAATCATTGAGGTAATTCACAAACGACATTCCCATATTATACTTAAAGAAACGGCAAAACGAAGTACGGTTCATGTTCACATTACGAGCTACATCATCAATCGTTATTGACCTATAGAAATTACATATCACATAAGTTTTTATCATATTAAGTTGATATTCTTTAGCCTCAATTTTATGATTACGTCCTACGACACGTAAATCCTTGTCATCGGACAACACAACAAGAAGTTTTATAAACGAAGCTAATTTCTCTGCATCATTCTCTTCCTTCATGCCATTTAATATAGATATGATTACGTCAGCTTTTCTCTTTCCAAATTTAACAGCATCAAAATTATCACGTATCTTCTTTATCACAGTTGACATTTCAGGAAATGCCGAAGCGCATTTATTCAAAAACACATCATCAAAAGTTACAGTTATATTTGCTATATGCCCGTTTATATCAGTTTTAGAATCATTAAATGACCAACAATGAGGTATATCCGGAGATATCATGACAACCTCTCTAGAATCGAACCTCTCTGTTTTGTCACCTATCGTTCTTATCCCAGAACCCAATGAAACATAAGACAATTCCCATGTAGCTTGCTGGTGCAAATCTATTTGACTCTTTGGAGCAATATGAACATCGTCATAAGAAAAAGAATGCGCTATGTTGTTTCTCATATATAGTAGGTTTAATATACTAAGTGCAAATATACGACAATTATAATAAACAATAATACAATTGTATTATTTATATTTCTTATAATTTTGCCATCACAAATAAAACTATTAATTATGGCATCAACTTATTTGGCATCAAAGCCACGATATGAGATTTTAGACGGACTGCGCGGTGTTGCTGCAATGATCGTAGTTGCTTTCCATTTGTTTGAAACTTATTCAAAAGGACCTCTTTCTCAAATATTGAATCATGGTTATCTAGCTGTAGATTTCTTTTTCGTTCTGTCAGGATTCGTTATAGGCTATGCCTATGACGACCGTTGGGACAAGATGACAACATGGGGATTTTTCAAGCGACGCCTTGTACGTCTACACCCTATGGTTATCATGGGAACTGTTCTAGGCGCATTATTATTCTATTTTAGCGACTGTCCAAACTACCCACTTATCAGTAACACATCATGGCAGAAGTTGATAATGATAATGTTGTTTGCTTTTACCATGCTCCCTGCGACAACAAAAATGGATATACGCGGATGGGGAGAAACTAATCCTTTAAACGGCCCTGCTTGGTCTCTGCAATTTGAGTATATAGCCAATATACTATATGCAACCATCATACGCCATTTCTCAAAGAAACTGCTCTTCATATTCTTGGTTTTCGCAGCATTTCTCACATTAAATTTAACGATGAACTGGGACGTGTTACACATACTTCAAGCTCGCAGTTATGCAGCTTACACAGTAATCGGAGGTTGGAGCTTAACACCAGACCAAATATGTGTAGGAATGTCTCGACTATTATATCCCTTCTTTGCCGGTCTGCTAATGTCTCGCATTAACAAACTGATAAAGGTAAAAGCCGGATTTTGGTGGTGTTCATTACTTATTGCGACTTTACTCGTAATGCCGAGAATAGGAGGCACAGACAACATGTGGATGAATGGAATATATGAGTCAATAACAATTATAGTTCTTTTCCCGTTAATTGTATTAATGGGAGCAGGTAGCAATGTATCAGGACGCTCAGTTACTGTATGCAAATTTTTCGGAGAAATATCTTATCCGTTATATATCATCCACTATCCATTAGTCTACATGCAAGTGGGATGGATGCGCCGTCATCCTGAAGCCACGTTGGGAACAAATATTTTTGTAGGCATATCCGTATTTGCATTAGCTATCGCCACATCATATGCATGTCTTAAACTATATGATATACCAATACGCAAGTGGCTGAAAAATAACTGGCTTATGAAATAAAGGCATATAATACTAAACAAAGAAGAAACTATTATGTGAAGAGTTTCAAGCCTGATAAACAACAAAACACTGCATCTCATTGCTGAGATGCAGTGTTTCTTTAATTATATATCATAACAATTAATATCCGGAGTTTTGTATAGCTTGTTTTTCATCATCAGAAAGAGAAGCACCATTGGCATTTGTAATTGAGTTTAAGAATGATTGTGGAATAGGACGATAATAATGCTTTGCTGCATCAAATTTACCGACTCCACGAACACTTCCATCGTTAAAAGCATTCCAACGTGCCTCAAGAGTTTTCGTACGTACCAAATCATACCAACGCAAACTTTCTCCACACAATTCACGAGTACGCTCATCTAGCAAGAAGCATAACATCTTCTGAGCGTTTGTTGTACAGCCTAGAGTTTGGTATATTGGACTATCAACAATAGAGCTATATACATCATTTACGCTATTTAGATGCATTGAACTTTTTGTAGATTCTGTTGTTGCACTAATATTATTAGATTCGTAATAAGTATTCTCACTAGAGAAAATTGCACCATCAGCAGAATATCCACCACCTTTATCCTTAGAATAAGGATTGTTCATATAAGCCTGACCTCCATCAACATTAACTTCACGATCTTCGCCTGAAGAGTATCCAGCACGGTCACGCAACATATTTATATATGTAAGGGCATCATCATAATGACTTTCACCCTGTCTAACGTAAGCCTCAGCAATCATAAGAGCATCTTCGGCACTACGAGCAATGATAGCATCACGAGTGCCAAACTGAGAAGCTATAGCTATACGATATCCATCACGATACTTACTCAAAGCAACAAAACGTTTCTGTGCGCCATAATATCCTTCATTTCCATGAGCATCAAGCCAAGAATTCTTTTCATCTTTGAAATAGCGTACAAAAGTATGTGTTGCATCCAATACTCCATTTTTTAGCACATCAGCTTCGGCCGTTCCATATTTTACATATCTGCTATCACCCGCATTATTGACAATATACTTTGTAGCGACTTGTCCTCCTTTGAATCTTTTTGTATTAGCAACAACGCCAGAAGGACAAACTCCTGCTGTAATAGCGGTAGCCCCCCATACAGGAGCACCAGGACTATCATTACAACCATAACATGTGATAAATGATTTCCAAAAACGAGAATCATTCACACGATCAAATACATCCATGGTGTAGTTAGTAGAACGTGCATAACAGAATTCTCTATCTCCTGAAATATCACGTTTTGTACCTGACATATCTTGATAAACAGACGGATAATAAAGATGCATCTGATTTCCATAACGTCCCCATGTATTCTGATCATCAGAGAACTGTGCTGCAAGAACAACTTCACTCACTTTTTCGTTTACATCATTAGCTTTACTGTAATTCCACAAATCCACATAATTTGGACAAAGCGGACATGCTGCAACAACTTCTTTGCCATATTTTATAACAGCGTCTAAATCAGAAGACAGGTAGTTTTTATTCCATGAAGAATACAATTCACTAGCACGTGCAAGATGTACAGCGGCAAGAAAATGCGCTGCAGCCCATTTTGTTAATTTTCCTGTAGACTCAACTTTTGTAGGCAATAAATTATAAGCTTGCTCTAAATCCGATATTATTTGTGCAAAGCAAGCTTCTTCGGAAGCTCTTGTAAAAGAAGTCTCTACCCCTGTGGATGGCTGTAATTTTAAAGGAACTCCACCATATTGCTGTACTAATCGATAATAATAAAATCCACGGAAGAAATATCCTTCTCCAAGACGTGTATTGTATTTAGAATCAGACTTGCCATAATATTGAGGAATGTTAGCTATCATAGTATTAGCAGATTCAATACCACTAAAATAGTTATCCCATATAGGAGAATTCACTTCTGTATTTGTAGAATTTAAAGTCTCGCCATAGTTATTATACTCCGGACCCGAATTATTGGCATCTGTAAATTCATCGACGCCCCAATTGAAAGCCTTTATTCCCCAAGTGTAGTTAAACTGGAACTTCAATTTCTGATACGTTCCTATAGACAACTCGTCTAATCCAGACTGTGTCTTAAAATGATCTGTACTATATTGAGTCGTGAGGGTTTCATCCAAAAAATCACTACTGCAAGATGTAGCAAGTCCTACTGTTGAAGCCGCAAACAATACAATTAAATATATACTATTTTTCATTATATGCTTTTATTTAGAATTAGAAACTTAAGTTCAAACCAAATACCCAAGACCGTGTAGATACACCCGATCCAGAAGTGACAGTATTATTGTCATAACTAGACAAATCTGTGTCCAGATATTTAATGCGGTGATAAATCATAAAAGGATTTAGCGCCTGCACGTATAACTTTAGCGCACCGATGCCCAATTTATCAAGATATCTTTTTGGAACATTGTAACCAAAACTAATATTACGCATCTTAATAAACGAACCATCATGGTAATTCATCGAAGAACTATAAGTATCGGCAGCCTCGCCATTAGAGCCTGGAGCATAATACTCTGCATTTTCATTAGTATTAGCAACCCAATAATCTATTTTTCGCTGTGCATAGCGACCGTCCAAAGTCAGTCCACCAGTACGCACCATGAATCCCCAACGTGCATACATGAAGAAAGATAGTTCAAAATCCTTGTAGGTAAATGTGTTTGTCATACCTCCACTCCATTTCGGACGTAGATAACCACGTATGCAACGATCGTGTGTAGCATCAATTTTACCATCACCATCCAAATCTTTTACCTTGATTTGTCCAGGTTTACGATTATACTTAGCAGCTTCTTCTGCTTCTGAAGTTTTCCATATACCATCATAGACATAATCATAACCAGCAATTCCGATTTGCTTTCCAACAAACCACCCATTGTTCAGATCCTCTTTTACCCCATTAGCAAGTTCACTGATTTCACTTCTATCCATAGAATATGTGATATTAGTAGTCCACTGAAAATCCTTTGTCATGATATTAACAGTGTTCAACTGAAAATCAACACCCCATCCTTTAGTCTTGCCAACATTTGCATAAGTCGAAGTATAACCCGTGAGAGAAGGTATAGACATATCCATGAGCAGATTACTGGTTTTAGTTTGATAGATATCAAAACTACCTGTTATTCTATTTTTAAGGAAGCTATAATCCAAACCAAGATTATATTGTGAAGTACGTTCCCAGCCTAAGTTAGGATTAGCCATTTTTGCAGGACTTGATTGTGACGGATCAGATGCAACATAGCCGATAGTAGAATCAGTATTACCATAATTATAATAAAGAGTTGTAATAGCTCCCTTTGTCCCATAAGGAGAAATTGCAGCATTACCAGTAACACCATATCCAAGACGTAGTTTCAAGCCATCAATCCAAGTTATGCCTTTCATAAAATCTTCCTGATCAATACGCCATCCTAATGCTAAAGAAGGAAAACTAGCCCATTTATGACCTTCTGCTAATTGAGAAGCACCATCACGACGAACAGAAGCAGTAAGCAAGTATTTATCTTTATAACTATAGTTAAGACGTGCCATATAAGATTCCAACTGTTTCTCAGTAAGTCCTGTGTCGAAGGAATTCAATTTACCTGCCGAAAATAGATGATACCATTTTTCGGCTGTTGTAGCTGTACCAATGGCTTTCATATTGCCCAACTCATAATGATAATCAGAAGATGATTGCAACAACGTTAAATTTATTTTGTGATTTTGCGCAATTATACGATCATAGTAAACCAGATTATCCCAAGTCCAACTACGAGTTTGATTAGTATTATAATTCGCCGTATTATTACCATCACCGTTTATACCATCAGCTGCATAAGCAATACCATCACGATAATATCTAAATTCAGGTCCAAACTGTGTACGGAACCGAAGTCCATTAAGTGGCTTCCACATTTCTCCTATATTAAGCTCTGCATAGAAGCTACCATTCAAAGTAAGTTGCTGACGATTATTCTCAGTATATTGCAACTCATTAATAGGATTAATAATATTGACATCACCAGATGCCGGATTTCGAATATATGCTCCATTCTTATCATAAGGAACAGTCCAAGGTAACATTGATTTCAAAGCTGAATAATAATCTCCAGAACCCGTAACAGATTTAGCAAAATTATATCCATACTGCTGATCACCAAAAGCAACATTGATATTAGTTCCCATTTTAAACCAAGTTTTCGGAGTTGCATCTACACTAACCTTAGCAGTATAGCGTTTATACAGCTGTCCTGGCTGGGTACTTTCCTGACGCAAGAAGCCGAATGAACCATAAGCTTGTATCTTATCTGTACCACCAGCTACGCTAAGCGTATGTTCTGTTGATACACCTGTCTGCTTACCATATTTTGCCCAATCATAAGTAATGGCATCATTACCATTCCAAGTACTATGATCTGCGGACCATCCAGGATCTATGTTTGCCCAAGAAGCACCAATAGATCCCCAAAGAGCCTTATCTGCATCATAAGACGGAGTGTCTGAACCATACAAATTCTTTCCAGTTTTACTTATCTGATTCATTTTAGCCTGACGTGCATAAGCGATCCATTCTCCAGTGTTCATCATGTGAGTCACATCATACATGTTCTCAACAGTAACAGATCCAGAATAACTAATAACAGCTTTACCATTGCGCCCATGCTTTGTTGTCACCAAAATAACACCGTTAGCACCACGTGAACCATAAATAGCAGTAGCAGAAGCATCTTTCAATACATCTATAGACTCAATATCCTGTGGATTTAAGTTTTCAATACCTCCATTCTGAATAATCATTCCATCAACAACATACAATGGTCCTTGATCAGCATTTAATGAACGTACACCGCGTATACTAATACCACCAGTTTCACCAGGACGTTGATTTGTAGTAATATCCACACCAGCAGTCTTACCTTGCATAGCTTGTAAAGCATCTTTCACTGGCATAGCATTCAATTCAGTCTGTCCGATACGAGTCAAAGCACCGGTAACATCACTTTTTTTCTGCACACCATAACCCACCACGACAACTTCTTCCAAAGTTTTTTTATCTTCGACCAAGGAAACCTTCAATTCATGGCGACCATTCGTAGCGATAGTTTGTGACACATATCCTATATATGACACCACCAAAGTAGTATTCTGTGGTACATTTAAAATAGAGAAATTACCATTTAGATCAGTAATAGAACCATTAGTCGTTCCCTTTACTACTACACTAGCACCAATGACTGGCTCTCCTGAAGTATCGGTCACTATTCCCGTAATTTTATTTTGTGCAAATGCTCCTATTGCGAAGCCTATGAACAAAATAAAAAACGATAATCTTTGGAAATTATCCAAATGTTTTTCCAGAAAGACTCTTACGTTTTTTTTCATGTTTATTTGTTTAGGTTTTAATTAAAAAATGTTATAATAGACTATTGTATCACAAAGATAAGCTTAACATTTTTCCATTTACGTCGTTTTTTGATTTTTAAGCTATGATTTTTGATAACTGCATTAAATAAAAAAAGGAGCACAAGTGTGCTCCTTTACAATCAATATATATATATTGCTATTTCACAATATTTTCATTCAACTGCCATCCCATTATTGCGGATATTTGCGGAATAAGGCTCATGGCAATCTTACGCTGCCCTATATAATTTGGATGCCAATCTGAACCTAAGTCGGTATCATCAACTATTATGTTAGCTAAAGAATTCGCCATGTAAATATTCTTATCGTTAGCAACACGCTCTTTCAATAATTGCAAAGCTGCACCAAGATATCGAGTTGCAGAATGTGGAGTGATACATAATATTGGAACATTTCCATAATGCTTGCGCAAACTTGATATCAACTTCAAGTATTGTCCAACATATTGTTCGTCTGTAGGAATTGCAGTAGGTGAAAAATCATTAGTACCAAGATTTATCATAACAAGATTTGGCTTGTAAGCATCAAAAGAATACTTAATGCTATCATGGTTATCCAAAACTCTGTCATGACGAATATACATATTAATATCCGACTTTTGATTCTTATCAGCCCAATCACGTATTATCCCTTGGCCGCTATGAGCGACAAGTGCATAATCAGCATCAAAATATCGTGCTATTATACATCCATAAGCCTTATTGCAATTTTCTGTTGACAACTTAAAAGGTTCATTATACTTCAATCCTTCTGTACCATATCCACATGTATAAGAATCACCATAGACCTCTATAAATCTTTTCTTAGCAGGAACACTATTTGTTACGCCACCATTGGCAAGGTAAAATCCACACACAGTAGTCATTCCATATTGCCCCTCAGTGCATTTCTGCAATATGAGACGATGTTTCCCTTTTGAAAGATTTTCAGCAAGGACCACAGTATGAGGCTGCCGACCATATACTTTGATTTTTTCCACAAACTGTCCGTCAATAAATACATTGTGATAACTTGTATCCACCTCTGATATATCAACAGCTATCGAACCACCTGTAAAATCTGTTTGCAAATAAGTTCCTATCCAATCATAGCTCACGTTACCCTTTGCATCGCAAAGAGTTCTACCAGTATACGAAATACCACTAGTAAAAAGTCTGTTGTAATTAATACGTGCGGCATGTGTAGCACAAAATGCCGCACAAAAGATTAAAGTCAATATTATTTGTTTTTTCATACTAAATTATTATAAAATACAAGTATATAACGATTGCTAATGGATATTATTGTAGAAATAGAAAAGGCGTACCAGCTTCACAGCTGCAATACGCCCCATACTTAAATTGACTCAAGTAAATAAAATTCTTTCATCATTCGATATGCATGTAAATTATTAAAGTCTGCAATAGACATTTAAACATTTCATCTTTACAGCATAGAATGCACGTTCACACGATTATTCCACCATGTATATTTTTAATATCAAGTTTATGAGTCGTTTTTAAAACAAAAAATAATGTTTCATTTATATCTCTGGCAATAAAAAACATTGCTAAACATTTATAAGCCAAATAATTCCATTTTCATCAAAGCTTCTTCCTTCTTTTATGCATCGCAAAGGTATAAAAATATATTTAAAGCTCCAAACTTTATGCGAATAATTATTTATAAAAAAGGGAATAAAAAGCCACAAGCCTTTCGGTTTGTGGCTTAAGATGACTTATAGCAAGCATTTAGATGCTAAATCCTCATTTTTTATTAATAATTATTCAATACTGATTTAACACTAGCTAAAATTTGCTCATCTGTAAGATTGTTGTCATGCAACAGCTTATTTACATCATAACGATCATAAAGTGCTTTTTTAATTCCGAAGTTAAGGACTTTCATTGTTGTAGGACCATAGAAACGTGAAATACGTTCTCCAAATCCACCATCAAGACTACCATCCTCAATAGTAACCACAATCTGATGGTCTTTTTCCAGTCCGTCAAGCATATTCTCATCCACTCCTGAGAGATAACGAGGATTAATAAGAGTGGCATCTATTCCGTCATTAGCAAGAGACTGTCTTATTGTTTCTCCTTTTTTAAAGAAGTTACCAACAGCTATAATAGCTATTTTCTCACCACGATGTGCCATCTTAAATTTATTCAGATCGCTATAATCTGTATCATATTCCTCACAACTGTGAACAACAGGTCCTTCTGGTACACGAATAGCAATGCTGAATTTATCCTGATTAATAGCCCATTTTTCCATCGCGATAAGTTCCTCATAACTTGTTGGTGCAAGATAATGCAGATTAGGAATATGACTTATCATTGGAATATCAAAGAAACAAATATGAGTGAAGTCATTCATTCCATATATTGTAGCACCAAGAACATTAAATACTGCAGGATTACCATTCACTGCTAAATCCTGGCACAGTTGATCATAAGTACGCTGAAAGAAAGTAGCAAAATCACTAAATACAGGATGTGCACCACGCTTTGCCATACCCGAAGCCAAAGCAACAGCCTCCTCTTCTGCAATACCTACGTCAATAAACTGTTTACCTGCTTGTTCTCTTTTCTCCTTATCATATCCGTAACATCTCGGTACACCTGCTGCTATGACAACAAGTTTTTCATCACGTTTCATTTCATCAAGCAACCAATCACCCAGCATTGAAGAAATATTTTCGCCACCACTAAGATTCTTTAAACTACCATCTTCTATATTGAAAGGCATACTCCAATGCCAATTTTCCTTATTTTCAACAGCAGGTTTATACCCATGACCTTTTTCTGTATGTATATGTACTACTATTGGATGATCAATATCCTTCACCTTTTTGAAAGCCTCAACAAGTTTAGATATATCATTACCATCTTCGACATACATATAATCATACCCCATTGCCTTAAAGAAATTCAACTCAGCCTGACCATTGGACTCACGCAACAGTTTCAAGTTCTTATAAAGACCGCCATGGTTTTCGGCAATGCTCATTTCATTATCATTAACCACAACAATAATATTTGTTCCAATTTCACTTGCTGTATCCAATCCTTCAAAAGCCTCACCACCAGAGAGAGATCCGTCACCGATTACAGCAATAACGTTTTCTGTTCCACCCATTATATCACGAGCTTTCTGCAAACCCGAAGCAAGAGCTACAGATGTTGATGTATGGCCAATTTCGAAATTATCATACTCTGGATTTTCAAGTGGAGAAGAATACCCTGAAATGGCATCCATATCATGAACATCAAGAAATCCTTTTGCACGACCAGTAAGCATCTTGTGAGGATAACTTTGGTGACTGACATCAAAAACGATTTTATCTTCGGGAGCATTAAAAACATAATGCAAAGCCACAGTAGCCTCAGTGAAGCCCAAATTAGGTCCAACATGCCCACCATGATTACTTACACGATTAAGAACTCCAGAACGCACTTCATCAGCAACAACATTCAATTGTTCTATGCTAAGACTCTTAAGATCCTTTGGACTATTAATTTTTTCTATATACATAAATATCTATATTTATAATCATACTTTTACGGATGCAAAGGTATTTCAAATAATTCAAATTCACTATAAACAAATTACTGATTAATTTACCAAAAATACGTTTTTGTATTTCCACCTTATTATATTACCTTTGCACCATGGGAATAAAAATTGAAAAAGATAAGAATACAATCAAGCAGATGGTAGCATTGTATTGTCATCACAAACTAAAAATGTCAAAACCAGACGAGCAATATCAAATATTGATAGACTATTGCTGTCAACGTCTTGACAAATGCAAATGGGGTGAGAAGAAAATGGCTTGCAAGAATTGTCCCGTACATTGCTATAAACCAGAAATGCGCGAAAAGATAAGAAAGGTTATGATATGGGCAGGTCCAAGAATGCTCTTATATAATCCTATAGCAGCAATAAAACATCTACTCGGGAAATAAAAACTTTCTTGCAAATTTCACTTTTCTTTATTATATTTGCAAATATATATAAAACTTATTAGGATGATTGACGACAAAGTATTGCATGCATTGCACAAATGCCCTTTATTTGAAGGTATGAACGACATAAGTATCGAACTGACAATCGGCAGTTCAAACTACAGATTAGTAAAATATGCCAAGCGCGATGTATATACACTCGCAGGAATGCCATGTAAATATGCCGACATCGTAATAAGCGGAAGACTTTTATGCCGCTTAGTTTCATTGAGTGGAAAACAAGTTGAGGTGAGTCAGCTTAGCGAAGGTGACATTATCGCCCCTGCATTTATCTTCTCACATAAAAGGGACATGCCGGTGAGCGTTGAGACAGATACAGAGGTTACGATATTACGAATGACTCCTGAAACATTGAAAAGACTTATTGAAACAGACGAGACAATACGTATGAATTTTATTCGTTCACTTTCTGATATTGACGTTTTTCTTACTCACAAGATGAAAGTATTAAGTCTGTTCACTATCCGTGAAAAGGTGGCATACCTTCTTTTGGAACGTGCAGGAGAACAAAATTCTAACATCATTCATCTTTATCGCAGTCGTCAGGAAATCGCAACCTCTTTTGGCATTCAGAAGTTTTCACTACTACGAGTATTAAGTGCATTCGAGAAAGAGGGAACCATAAGAATCGACGGCAAGACTATAGAAATACTAAATAGGGAAAATCTAAGATAGCATCAAATGTTCCACAAATTAGCAAATTGTTCCAATAAACAAAATATTGGATTTAATAATCCATTTTATTACGAACCAAACCAACTATGCCTAAAAGCCGTTGACGAGGTCAAGACTTGGATAGAGAATGCTGACGCAAACTTCAGATTGGAAATAGAACAAGGAAAGATGTTTGGCGTTCTTATTGTGGAAAATAATAAAGAATTAGGATTCATTGCTGGTTACAGTGGTCAAATATGTGGACGCAGCGACTGGCAATATTATGTTCCTGCTGTATTTGACTATTTGCAACCTGACGGATATTTCAAGCAACATGAAGC
Source organism: Prevotella sp. (assembly GCA_018053665.1). GTDB lineage: Bacteria > Bacteroidota > Bacteroidia > Bacteroidales > Bacteroidaceae > Prevotella. The sequence continues at coordinate 5,018 of JAGPKZ010000040.1, read as the reverse complement.
TGAAATATCATCTATAAACAAAGAAATAACATTGTTGGAATACAGTGATGACAAAATAAAAGCTGTCGCGGATTTACAATCAGCATGTCATGAAGCTGAACTTGAAACCGAAAAATACAAAGACTATATAAAAAAGGTGAAGGCTGAACGCCCTGAAAACGAACCCTTGACACAGGAAATGATTCACCAATCACAATTCATGAAGGCTGAACTTCATAGGATTAAGAAAAGATATTCATCACTGATAGCCGATAAACAAACGATTATAGACAACTTAAACAACGAGATAAATATATTAAAACAGCAGCGTCGCCAAAAAAGTGACAAACTGCAACGTTGGCTTTTCAAGCAATTCATTATGCTAAATGGCAAAGGCGAACAAAAAGACCTCATTGACATATTCTACAATTATAACGACCGACATACAATTCCACCTGCGGGAAGCGGAGAATGCTGTGAGCCGAAAATGCTACAATATGCTTTTTCGCAAAACATGCGCCCTATAAGTATGGCCATGTTTTGGTGGGGAAAGAGTCCAAAAGAGGAGATACGCCATCATCTACATTTTTATCCTGCATGCAACAATAAGTGCAAGCCTATATTAAAGTGGATGCTTCAAGGCATAGATGTAGAACCAAATCCTTTAGACAGCGACGACAACCGTACATTGGAAATCATCTACGAGGACGAAGATATTGCTATAGTAAACAAACCGGCTGGAATGCTAAGTGTTCCAGGCAAGAGTAACAGACAAAGCGTTTATAGTATCATGAGAAACAGATACAAAGGCAATACAGAAAGTCCACTTATCGTACATCGACTAGACATGGCGACAAGCGGTCTGCTAATCATTGCGCGCACGATGGACGCATATCTTGATATTCAAAGACAGTTTAAGCAGCATCAAGTTCACAAGAAATACGTGGCACGCCTAAGTAAGCCACACACAAATGAAAAAGACGGATCAATATCACTTCCCTTGCGACCTGATATAAATGACCGTCCAAGGCAACTCGTTGACCATATCAACGGAAAAGAGGCAATAACAAAATACCACTTCACCACTACCGATCGCGTTGAACTATATCCGCAGACAGGCAGAACACACCAATTGCGCATGCATTGCGCCCACAATGAAGGTTTAGCAAATCCTATAAAAGGAGACGAACTATACGGCAAAAAAGACGAGCGACTATATCTACATGCAGAAGAATTGACTTTTATACATCCTACTACAAAAAAAGAAGTTACCTTCGTCCATAAAGCTGAATTTTAAACACCAGAGTCTCTATTTGAACAATAATACTACTTTTTGAACTATTTTTATGTAGTAAGGACTGTAAATGTCCTAATTTTGCATATATAAAATCAAAAACAAGATAACATGAAAAAAATTACAGCGACAGCATTAATCATGCTTATGTCTCTTGGCACAGCTTGTGCACAACAAAACGTATTGGAGACAGCGCAAAAGGTAAATAATTATTTCATGAAGAAGTATGCCGATCCTACAGTGCCTACATTCGTGAAAAAAGAAAGAGCCAGTAGTTTATGGACACGTGCCGTATACTATGAAGGCCTTATGTCTTTATATGCCATTGACAAACAACAAAAATATCTTGACTATACAGATACATGGGGAAACTTTCATAAGTGGACTCCACGCAACGGTACTAAAACAACTGATGCCGACGACCAATGCTGTGCCCAGACATATCTTGACAGATACAAAATGACAGGCAGTAACGAAATGATTGACAAGGTAAAGGAAAACCTTGACAAGCAGATGATTACTGGCAAAGCAGACTACTGGACTTGGATTGATGCCATACAGATGTCTATGCCTGTTTATGCTAGAATGTATAACATCACAAAAGACAGGAAATACATCGACTATGCAATGAAAGCATACAACTGGAGTCGCAACACATGCGGTGGCGGACTCTTCAACACCAAAAACGGATTATGGTGGAGAGACAAGGATTTTGTACCACCATACAAAGAATCAGACGGAAAAGACTGCTATTGGAGCCGTGGCAACGGTTGGGTATATGCAGCACTTGTGAGGGTAATGAACGAACTTTCACCTAAAGACAAATATTACAAACAACTTAAAAACGATTTCATGAAGATGAGTGTAGGTATACTTAGTTGCCAACACGAAGATGGTTTCTGGTATCCAAGTCTTGTATCTAAAAACTATGCAGGAAAAGAGATGACAGGAACAGCATTATTCCTTTATGGAATGAGTTGGGGTATAAATAAAGGATATCTTAATAAGAAGGTTTACCTTCCTGCTTGCAAAAAAGCATGGAAAGCACTTGAGGAAAGCGCTCACGAGAATGGTTTCATAGGTTGGAATCAAGGTACAGGAAAAGATCCTTCTGCCGGTCAGCCTGTAACATTTACAAGCATTCCTGATTTTGAAGACTACGGTACTGGTTGTTTCCTGCTTGGAGCTTCTGAATATTATAAAGTTAACAATAAATGAAAAGAATATTTTTATGTGTTATATGCGCTATCGCAACACTGAGCATATATTCACAATCATGGCCTAAACAGCTGCCAGAAGCACGCCCCGGCACACGCTGGTGGTGGTTTGGTTCTGCTGTAGACTCAACAAATCTGAAATGGAATCTCTTACAATATGCATCACATGGTATTGGAGCAGTAGAAATAACTCCAATATACGGTGTGCAGGGAAATGAGAAAAACGAATTAAGTTATCTCTCTCCTGAATGGATGAAGGCCATAAGATATACAGAATATCAAGCAAAAGACAATAATATCGAGGTTGATATGGCTACTGGTACGGGATGGCCTTTCGGTGGTCCATGGGTACCGATAAACGAAGCTGCATGCAAAGCTGTATTTGTTGACACTCTTGTAAGCCTCAACACAAAAATAAAAGAGATAGCCTTTGCGTTACCTAGTAAGGAAAAGTCTATTGCAACACTTCAAAAAGCAATAGAATTCAAATCAGATATTAAGGGTAAGAAAAGAGTTATCGCATTATATATAAGCAGGACACGACAGATGGTAAAACGTGCTGCTCCAGGTGGAGAAGGATATGTGATAGACCATTTTGATAAAAATGCGGTGATGCACTATCTAGCACATATTGATAGTACTTTCAATGCCACCAAGACTCCATTTCCACATACTTTCTTCAATGACAGCTATGAGGTATATGGTGCCGACTGGACGCCTACATTACTTTACGAATTTGCGAAGCTCAGAGGATACAAACTAGAAACATGCTTCGACAAACTGCTTGACGGAGACAGTAAGACATTGTCTGATTATCGTGAAACCTTAAGTGATATGCTATTGGAAAATTTCACGAATCAATGGACTGCATGGGCGCACAGTCACGGAGCTATAACGAGGAATCAGGCTCATGGAAGTCCGGCAAACCTCATTGATTGTTACGCCGCTGTTGATATCCCTGAGATAGAAGGATTCGGATTATCAGACTTCAAAATAAAAGGATTGCGCAAAGATCCAGGAATGACAAAAACTAATTTCAGTGACTTAAGCATGCTGAAATATGCTCCTTCGGCAGCACATATCACGGGAAAGCAGTTCACGTCGAGCGAAACATTCACATGGCTTACGGAACACTTCCGCACCTCATTAAGTCAAATGAAACCAGATATGGACCTAATGTTTTGTGCAGGTGTAAACCACATGTTCTTTCATGGAACGCCCTATAGTCCTAAGGATGCAGAATGGCCTGGTTGGAAATTCTATGCATCAGTCGACATGAGTCCTACTAATTCTATATGGCGTGATGCTCCTTACCTTATGAGTTATATCACTAGATGCCAAAGTTTTCTGCAATGGGGACAGCCTGACAACGACTTTCTAGTATATCTCCCAGTAAGAGATATGTGGACAAAAGAAAAAGGACAAAGACTTATGCAATTTGACATACACAGTATGGCAAAGAAAGCTCCAGAATTCATTAGTGCTATAATGAAGATTGACTCTTTGGGCTACGACTGTGACTATATAAGTGACCGCTATCTGCTTTCAACAACTTACGAAAACGGAACTTTGAAGACAATAGGCGGGACAAAATACAAAGCTCTGATTATACCAGATAACAATATAATGACATCTGAAGTCAAAGCGCATCTCGCTGAACTTGAAAAACAAGGCGCACATATTATAATAGGAGTCAATCCAACAGAAATGTCAATTTGTGCCGTTCCAGAACAGATTAAACTTCAAACTGGCATGAAAATGATACGCCGAAGTAACCCAACAGGTTATCATTATTTTATGTCAAACTTAACGCCAAATGATGTTGACTGCTATATGCCACTAGCTACGGAATTCAAGGATGCGGCATGGTTCAACCCAATGAATGGAGACATTGATAAGGCTGCCATAAATAATGGCAAGGTCAGAATCAGATTGAGAAGTGGAGAATCTGCAATTCTGCAAACATACAGAAATGGAAATCAAAATGAACCAACACACAATGATGTCATCAATCCAAGCAAGACTGAGATAAAACTCACCAAGCATAAATGGCAATTAAGTTTCGTTGAAGAGGCACCAAAGGTTTCAAAAACATATAATCTTGACTCATTGCAATACTGGCAGAATCTTGATAGCGAAACATCTGTAACAATGGGAACAGGTGTATACACTACTACCGTAAAATTGAACAGCACACAGTCAAAGATACATTGGAGCATAAACCTTGGAGATGTGCGTGAAAGTGCAAGAGTTTATATCAACGGGGAATTTATTGGTTGTGCATGGGCTGTACCATATATATTAGATTGCAAGAATCTTTTGCATAAAGGTGATAACATAATACGCATAGAAGTAACAAATCTACCAGCAAACCGCATTTCAGACCTTGATAAAAAAGGAGTGAAATGGCGCAAGATGAAAGAAATAAATATTGTAGATTTAAACTACCAAAAGACGACCTATGCCAATTGGAAGCCTATAGACAGTGGACTTAACAATGTGACATTAACAACAGACAATTGAATTAA
>JAGPKZ010000105.1 GCA_018053665.1 Prevotella sp. | reverse complement strand
ATGCAATCAGAAATAATATATATCTTTTCATTTTACATCTATTTTACTGTCTGTCAATGTAATGTTCACATTCTCAAAATGGTTCAATGACTCTACGATGGTTTCTGCATCTTTGGTCTTATCCCAATAAAAGTGCAGACGCAGATGTCTTGACTTGTCTGAATTATAAACCACATTTAGTTTATAATATGAAGATATATCATCCAGTATGGTTTGTAATTCTACGTTATCAAACGACTGTCCTTTTTGTGTGGTTGTAGTATCCGTATCAGTGGTTTCTGTATCAATGTTCTTGGCAGCTTTGTCTGTAATCACTCTGCCAATCTGTGCCTTCTGACTAACTTGTTTCTCAGATGGATTTCTATTTAATACGATTGCGGCATAGGTTACACCCGAAACCAATAGTATGCCAATGAATACGGCTGCTATCTTGCTCCATGATAAATGGTGGAGATGTTTTGTCTCAAACTCTTGCAGGGCTTTGTCTACGTCTACATCATGACTCTTAGTATAGGCATCATCTGCCTTTATAATAAGATCATAATACTCACGGGTTTCTTCGTCTGCAAGTATTTTCTGCATTTCCTCTTCGGTATAATGCTCAGGATGCTCTATCATATCAAGCAACCGTTCTATTTTTTCATTCGTTTCCATATCCATCCGTTTATTTGAAATTGGCTTTTAACGTTTTAAGAGCTTGTGAAAGATGCTTATACACAGCCACCTGACTTATTTTAAGTTCGTCGGATATCTCTCTATACTTCATCTTACGCTCATATTTCATAAGAAGTACTTGCCTGTCTCTCGGCGTTAAAAGGGTATCTACCATCTCCCTGAGACTCTGCATATCGGGTGTGTCATTATTAATAGCCGGCAATGACGAGTCTATGGTGAGCAAACGGCACACACGCTCTTTGATACGCTTGTGATTAAGCAAGTCCAGACAGCGATTGCGTACACACATCAAAAGATAGTTTCGTGGCTTATCTACATAGGGATTAATCGTTCCATCCCAAATCTCTGTGAATATGTCACTCACAATGTCCTTAGATTCTTCTTCATCCTTAATTATAAGCATGGATAGTCTTAGCATCTGCTTATAGTTATTTCTGAAGAGCTCTTCAAATTGTTCTTTCTTATGCATACTTATTTTGCTGTCGTTGTCTATATAACGAATGAGTTTTGATTTTCCTAACCATGAAAATAAAAAAGTTTGAATGAATGTCTAAAATATTACAGTATTGCAAGTTGACTCCTAAACAAATCATTTATATGATAATAGTGAATAGAATGCGTAAGGACGAAATAGTAACAGTGACAACAAAGGCTACCTTTGGGTAGCCTTTGTTGTTCTTTAATACTGTGATATGTTATTAAGTTTATCCATATTCTTATTTTCCAGTTTCTGTTGTAACATAGTCTTTAAAGCATTTATATCTGAAAGATGCGTGCTGGGACAGAACTTGTCTGAATGCATATAGCGCAGTACGCTCTCATAAAAGGCTCTTCCTTCGGGATATTTTGTTGTCTTTTCCAAGTCGCTCATACAGATAAGAAGTTTGCCTTTCCCAATCTGAAATTCAAATATCAGTCCTAGTTTATGGTTTCGTTCAATATTGTCTATCACCTGAACTATCGGTCTGTACTCTTTTCCCAGATTATCAAGTATTGCAGGATGAGACTCTTTAATTATAGGGAACCATTGCCAGTTGGTGTGCATTTCTGTTGGGAAATAATTAAATATTGGATGTTCTGGGTTGGTAAGTATTCCAAGAGTACCCGGAGAAACCGCTTTTTTGTTGCTCTCGCAAATCGTTTTAAACATGCGGTAGTTCCAGTAATCAGTCATGAAAAGTCCGCCTACCTGATCTTTCACAAATTCTGTAGAATCAGGCATCAGCAATACCTTAGCTCCCTTTAATAATTTTTTCCCAATTTCATCGGTCATCTTATGTGTGATGATGAGGCCCTTTTTCAATTGCTCTGTATTGTTCTCCTTAGGATACACCCATATCTGATAACTGTTATATCCAATTCCTTTTTGTGTCATACCCGTATCATCAAGAAATCCCAGTTCCATCGTCAGGCATGTAGGCTTTTTAAATCGAGATAGATCGATGTCTATATTTCCAATAGAATCCAATCCCTCTCTTATAAATCCCCCTAACACGATGAAATACTTAGTCTTGTCACCTTGTTTGATCTGGCAATAAACTTCTGTGTCATTGAAACGACCGCCTGAATAATTCGCTACTTTTATCTTTGCTTTCAGATGTTCACTGTTGCTGAAACAATATTTGTCTGATATAAGAAGCGGTACAACCGGACTGCACCATTGTCTCCACTGTTCTTCAGAAACGATTTCTTTGCTGTCCATAAAGGCATCCATGATACCTACGTATGCGCTTCCTTGACCAGGGTAGTCCTGAATGTCAAGCAACTGGAATCCAGCCATATTCTTTGTGCGCAGATCCATTTCTATATCAGCTTTATAAAGTAATGCGCTCCACATTCCACTAGCTTTATGAAACTCTTCTGCTTGATCAAGCATCCCTGCATTTTCAAGTCTTTTGCGGAATACTTCTATGTTATATGGATAAAGAACCCCAGTGTATTTCTTTATTTCGTTGAAGTCGGGATAAGTTTGAAATTGTCCCGTCTCATGGCTTATTACAGGAACGGCAGCCTTGTCGCAAGCCTCGTCGAAGTTTAACGATGAATTAGGATGGAAATGGTTTATCATTCCACCTTCGTAAGCATCAGCATAAGAAAACGAGCCACGTGTATGCGTATTGTATTTGCCCCAACTTTCACCGCCTATTCTGCAAGTAGTGAAATAGTCCATTCCTGGTTTTATACCTTGGTATCCCAGATAGTAATTGCTGCCGAACGTATAAAGAATCTTTGGGGCAATCTTTCTGAAGTCATCGGTAAATTCTTTCATTTTTTCAAAGCTTCCCCATAACTCATTACCTAGAGCCAACATCACAAAAGAAGGATGGTGTGAGTATTCTCTCAGGATATTGACGCCTTCCTTATGAAGAAAAGTCATCAACGTTGTATCTTTTGCGTTGAAATCGCCCCAAAAAGGTAGTTCGGGTTGCAGATACATTCCTATAGAGTCGGCAACTGAAAATGCAGCCTCAGGAGGACACCATGAATGAAACCTTATATGATTGATGCCATATTGCGCTAATTTGCCCATATATTTTGCCCATGACGGCTTATCCATTGGTACGTGCCCAGTTATAGGCCAGACGCAAGCATCGTGCTTCCCACGCAAAAAAATCATGTGACCGTTGGCAAAGAAATGATGTTGGTCGGCATGGAAATTCTTAAAACAGTCATTTGTAGGTCCGTTATACGTGTTTGTTGTGTCTTCTGATGCGTTTTCTGCTTTAATATATATCTGTCCAATAATTCCATTCCAGTTAGTCTGTGTATCTTCTGTATAAGCATGACTGCTTGCATAAATCTGTTGCGGCACACCGCTTGCATTGTCCACGATTATCGTAACGTGGTGTAGTCCGGGTTTCTTTATTGGGAGTATGTATCTTTGAGGTGTAGATATATCGTTGCTAGAGCCAACATATACGTTGTCTAGATATACTTGCGTTGGCTTTGTACGTTCAAGGAATAATGTTGGTCGTGTATTCTTCCATGCTTTCGGAATCTCAACATTGCGTTCGTATTTCGCTTTTCCGCGATATGCAAACAGTCTTGTTAGGTGAGTTGTCTCTTCTTTTGACGATGGCTGGTAACCTAGATGGTTGGTGTCTGTTGTCCCTGGAAGCATAATCGTATGAGGCGTTATACTTTCGTTTGAAATCTGCTTCCCGTCTTTATCAGTAAGCAAACTGCATTTCCATTCTCCTGCAAGGTTTATCCTTTGTGCCTTAGCAAAAGGGCACATCGCGATAAAAAGCATAATTGCAAAATAACTTCTTGTTTTCATTTGTCTTTTATGGTTTAGCTGAGTGCAAAGATATGAATAATATTTTAAAACGTTTATCAATATCATCATCATGCTATATTGAAATATGGTTAATCAAAGTTAAGTTGAAAAATATCTTCTTCGATTATTCCGCTATTCCTACTTTTTGGTAACTACATTACTTTTTAGTACCTACTTGCGAAATGTTATTCTAATCAGTATCTTTGCATCGTAACAAAGATATATTATTAACAATTTAAAATATAACGATTATGAAGAATGTAGTTTTAATCGGTGCAACTGGTTATGTAGGAACAGCACTCTTAAATGAATTGCTAAGTCGTGGACATAAGGTAACTGCAATTTCGCGTAATGCGAGCAAGGTAAAGATACAGAATGAAAATCTAAGTGTTGTTGAGGCCGATGTCACAGATCCTGCCCAGTTGGCAAAGGTGGCGGAAGGCAAAGATGCCATAGTATCGGCATACAATCCAGGGTGGGGTAATCCTCATATTTATGAAGATACTCTAGAGAATTACCCTAAGATAGTCAAGGGTGCAAAAGAGTCTGGCGTATCTCGTTTGTTAATCGTAGGTGGTGCTGGCACTTTGTTTGTAAAACCGGGTCTTCGCCTCATGGATACCGGAACTTTACCAGAGGCTTGGCTTCCAGGTGTTAAGTCATTAGGTGAATTTTATCTCAACACGTTAATGAATGAGCAAGAACTTGATTGGGTATTCCTGTCTCCGGCTGCAAATCTCGGTAACCTTAAAACAGGTGTCCGTACTGGAAAGTATAGAGTAGGTAAGGATGATCTGATAGTTGATGAAAAAGGAGACAGTTTTATCTCTGTTGAGGACTACGCTGTAGCTATGATCGACGAACTTGAAACGTCTAAGCATCATAAAGAACGTTTCACTGTTGCTTACTAAGTGTATAGTATAATGATTATTTCATTATACAACTACACTATTGAAATTCTCTTTTGCCCATTTTATAAGTCCTTCGAGACTTGGGATGAGGCTTTTACCAATATCGGTCAGTGAGTATTCCACACGAGGAGGAACTTCTGGGTATAGTTTACGATTAACAAGATGATTGCTCTCCAGATTTTTTAATGTCTGTGAGAGCATTTTTTGTGAACAGTCTATCATGTTTCGATGAAGTTCATTAAATCGCATCACTCCATTCTCTGATACATACAAATGATAAAGCACAAGCAAAGACCATTTGTCGCCGAATTTGGCTAAAACGTTACGTATTGGACACGTTAGATATTCTGGATTCACTATCTTCTCTTTCTTTTGCATAGTATTCTGTATGTTTTATATTTGCAAAAGTAACA
>JAGPKZ010000104.1 GCA_018053665.1 Prevotella sp. | reverse complement strand
ATAATATTTCCATTGATTGTATTTCCGTCTACAGTTATCGACTTAACACCCTTCTGGTTTCCTTCTGGATTATTCACCGTTATATGGAATTCTCCACCTCTGAACTTACGATTAACCTCGTAGGTCTTTGCTTTAGAAGGCAAACACGGATCAATCAGTAATCCATCGTAACTCGGTTTGATACCAAGGATGTATTCACTTATTGTGTACCACATCCATGAGGCAGTACCTGTAAGCCAACTGTTCTTTCCTTCCCCAGGTCGTGCAGAATCCTTTCCGGCTACCATCTGGCAGTTTACGTAAGGTTCTACTTTGTGAAGAGTTTGATATTTTTCTTCCACGTAACTAGGCAGAATCTTTTTGTAGTGATTCCATGCGTCGTCACCACGTCCATCTACAGTCTCTCCGATAATAACCCAAGGATTGTTGTGGCAGAAAATGCCGGCGTTTTCTTTGTAGCCTTCCGGATAAGAACTAATCTCACCCATTTCCACATGATATGTTGTATAGGCAGGATTGTTGAGAACAATACCATGTTCACATTCCATACGCTCCTTTACACTGTCAAGAGCCTTGTCACATAATCCTTCTTTAAGTCCGATGCCCGCCATTGTGCACCAGCCTTGTGATTCTATAAAAATCTTTCCTTCATCATTCTCGTTGCTTCCAATCTTTTCGCCATAGAAATCGTAAGCTCTGAGAAACCATTCTCCGTCCCAACCATGAACTTTAACAGCATTTTCCATAGCTTTAACTGCTGTTTCCATGCGGTCAGCTTCGTGTGGCTTTCCAAGTCGGCGACAAAGTTCTACGTAGTCTTTTCCGGTAACAACAAATAATCCTGCTATCATTAGACTCTCAGCTTTGCTACCTTTGCTTTGGTTCTCGGTTGTCTGGAAACTCTCGTTCGGATCCCAACTGAAGCAGTTCAGATTTAGACAGTCGTTCCAGTCTGCTCTACCTATAAGTGGTAATCCGTGAGGACCAAGATTGTTGATAACGTGGTCCATGCTTATCTTGAGGTGGTCGAACAACTTAACTTCTGTCCCTGGTTTGTTGTCGAATGGCACCATTTCATCAAGAATAGAGAAATCTCCCGTTTCCTTTATATATGCAACAGTTCCAAATATCAACCAACATGGGTCATCGTTGAATCCACCTCCAATATCATTGTTGCCACGTTTAGAAAGAGGCTGATATTGGTGATAGCATCCTCCATCATCAAATTGTGTTGAGGCAATATCGATTATTCGTTGGCGTGCTCTTTGTGGTATTTGGTGTACAAATCCCACAAGGTCCTGATTGCTGTCACGGAATCCCATTCCACGTCCGATGCCACTTTCAAAGAAACTTGCAGAACGGCTCATGCAGAATGTAACCATACATTGATATTGATTCCATATATTTACCATTCTGTCTAGTTTGTCGTTTCCGCTCTTAACGGTGAATACAGACAGTAGGTTGTTCCAGTATTCATTTAATTCTCTGAATGCCTTGTCAACTTTTTCAGTTGTATCAAACTCAGCGATAAGTGCATGTGCCTTTTCTTTGTTGATAACCTTCTTTGACTCGAATTTCTGCTCCTGTGGATTTTCCACGTATCCGAGAATAAACACGAGGTCACGGCTTTCGCCAGGTTTCAGTTCTATTTCGAGATAGTGTGAAGCAATAGGACTCCAGCCGTGGGCGAAACTGTTTCTTGCGTGTCCCTCTACAACAGCGTCTGGAGCAGATTTTTCGCTGTAAAGTCCTATGAAAGTTTCACGGTCGGTATCATATCCCTGTATTTCTTGGTTTACGTGGTAGAAAGCATAATGATTTCTGCGTTCTCTGTATTCTGTCTTGTGATATATTGTTGAGCCCTCAATTTCAACTTCTCCGGTTGAAAAATTGCGCTGGAAGTTCTCCATGTCTGTAGCTGCATTCCACAAACACCATTCTTGGAAAGAGAATACTTTAAGATGTTTTGTGTCGTTGCCGAGGTTACGAAGTGTCATCTTTTGTATCTCACAACTTTTGTGTAGTGGTACAAAGAATAATACACTGGCTTCAACTTCGTTTTTCTGTCCGCTTATACGTGTATAATTCATGCCATGTCGGCATTCGTATGTGTCGAGTGGGGTACGGCAAGGTTTCCAACCTGGATTCCAAGTAGTGTCACCATCTTTAATATAGAAATATCTTCCATCGTTGTCCATAGGTACGTTGTTGTATCTATAGCGAGTGATACGGCGGAATTTAGCATCCTTGTAGAAGCTATATCCTCCTGCGGTGTTTGATATAAGTGAGAAAAAATCTTCATTGCCAAGATAGTTAATCCATGGCCATGGTGTCTTCGGATCTGTTATGACATACTCGCGGTTCGCATCGTCAAAGTGTCCGTACTTCTTGTTTTCCATATTCTTAAAAAGTTAATTTTAAAAGTTTCTTTTATAGATATTGGTCATTTAGACTGCTTGCAAAATTACACAAAATAATGAGAATTATCTAGAAATATATACGATTTCTTTCATTATTAGTGTTTGATTAATCTTATCTTTGAGATTAATCCCATTCTAATTGTTTTCTAATTTCAGATAAGAACAATGTAATTGTATTTATGTGGAATGAAAATAAAAAGAATGTAAATTTGCAATTTAATGAGTAAGGAATGATACTTCTTAATCTTTAATTTGTTAACTTTGTAACTGCAATCTATTTTTATATTCACATATATGGCAAAAATATTATTGGTAGAGGATGAGGTCAATATTGCCTCGTTTATAAAGCGCGGACTTATGGAACTTGGTCATGAGGTAAGTGTGGCTTATGATGGTGAGGAGGGCTGGAACATAGCACGCTCTGACAGTTTCGATTTCCTGATTTTAGACATTATAATGCCTAAGATGAATGGACTGGATATGTGTGCAAAATACCGTTCTTCTTATGGTTATAAAACTCCTGTTATAATGCTTACAGCTCTCGGAACTACCGATGATATCGTAAAGGGACTTAAAGCCGGGGCTGATGACTATCTTGTTAAACCTTTTAGTTTTACGGAACTTGAAGCACGCATAGAAGCATTGCTAAGGCGTGCTTCAGACAATGGTGTGAATTCAGAATTGCAATGTTGCGACTTAATTCTCAATAGTCGCAACCATAAAGCTACACGTAATAATATTGATATAGATCTTACTGTGAAGGAATATAGATTGTTGGAATATTTTATGTCTCATCAAAATGTGGCTATAAGCAGAATGACTTTGCTTAAAGAAGTTTGGGATAAAAATTTCGATACCAATACTAATGTTGTGGATGTTTATGTAAATTATCTTAGAACAAAAATAGATAAAGATTTTAAACAAAAGCTCATTCATACCGTTGTTGGTGTTGGATATATTATGGCTGAATAAATAAGATATATTATGAAAATAGGTCACAAGATTGTGCTTTTTTATACATGCCTTACATTTGGCATAGCAATGTTTATCATTTTAATATTCTATGTGTTCACGTCAAGATATGTAGACAGAGTGTTTGAAGCAAACCTACGTGATAAGATCTACCTTTCGGCGCAGAGAAATTTCAAGGCAGACGAAATGGATTCTGATGAATACAAAATGTTGCAACGTAATTATCGAGAATTGTTGCCGCGTGCCAATGAATCAGTGATCAAAGTTGGTGGCAATGAAAAAGCATTGAAAGATTCTCTTGATAAATATCTTACAGAAAATGAGCAGAGAGCTATCTATAACGGTAATCCTGTAAATTTTTCAAAGGGAGTTCTTAATGGTGTAGCATTGTATTATCCTGATAAGTTGGGGAGGTTTGTTATTCTTGTGACTGCGCATAATAATTATGGCTATAAAATACAACAGCATACACTTTATCTCTCGTTGATTCTCCTCTTATTAAGCATTACTATTACAGTACTAATGGGGCAGCTCTATTCTGGAAGAATACTGAAACCTTTGAAGTCGATATTGGATCATCTTAAAAGCATTCGTGGTAATGATATGGATGTGAGGTTAGAGGAGACCGGAAATAAGGATGAACTTGATGCACTTGTGCATAATCTTAATGATATGCTTGATCGTATAGCTGAGGCTTTTAGATCTGAAAAGTCTTTCGTAAGTGCTGCTTCTCATGAACTCAGCAATCCGCTAACTGCCATACAAGGTGAGTGCGAGATTACTTTGATGAAGGAGAGAAATGCACAGGAATACACAGAGTCGTTGCAGCGAATTTATTCTGAGAGTAAACGTGTATCTTTATTGATTAAACACCTTCTATTTTTGTCACGTCATGATGATGACCTAACTCAGCAGGAGTCGACTGGTATTGATATGTCTGAGCTTCTTTTAGGAATGGCGCAGTCTACCGAACGTGTAATTTTCTCTGATGAAGTAGAAACGCCAGCACTTATATATGCTAATCCGTATCTGTTGCAAGTTGCATTCCGCAATTTCTTAAACAATGCCACTAAGTATTCTAATAAAAATATAGACTTGCGTCTGAAACGTATTGTTGATAAGGTAGTTGTGGAGATTGAAGATTATGGTATAGGAATTCCAAAAACAGAGGTCGAACATATTTTCCAGTCATTTTATCGTGCTACCAACACGCGAGAGTATTCCGGTTATGGAGTAGGGTTGGCTCTTTCTGCAAAGATATTGAAAATATATAATGCCACAATAGATATAGACACCGAGGAAAATGTTCACACCAAATTCACAATTTCCTTTGATGAATATAAAGGAAATGGATAATTATATTATTACAAGGTGTTGGGGGAGTTTAATGAATGTGCGGGGCTATGGTATCTATAATTCTCCTATGCTTTTCATTTTTTTAGCTACGTAGCTACGTCATCTCCTGAACCGCCTTTATACAAAGGGAAGGAGAATGTTTGGACTAGGAAAGTTAGCTACGTTAGGCTACGTTCAAGCTACGTCAATATCAGGTGTTTTGATATAGAATTGAATTCATTGTCCCAAATCATAGGTGAATTTCAATATGATATTCTTTCTGAGATATATTTTCAAATACTTATATATTATGTACGTACGCGCGTACTAGGAGTTTTTGAAATATAAGTGTCTAAGTGTCGAATGTCTGACTATCAATATGTTAGCTGTGATTTAAGTGTCGGTGAAGTGTCGGTAAGGTGTCGGCGCATTTCTGATTTTTACCGACACTTCACCGACACCTTGCCGACACTTGTTTTTAACATAACTTCCTGGTAATCAATGATTCGACACTTCGACGCTTTTTTTTAGAAAACTGTATGTAGGAAGAATGAAACCTAGAAGACTGGCGGCAGACCATTAATACCCATCCATAAAACCGTTTCTACGATCAAACGTTTCTATTGTATCGTTATAACGTTTTCATTCCTACGACATAACGTTTGCATTCCATCGATCAAACGTTTCCATTCCATCGTTAAAACGTTTTC
>JAGPKZ010000103.1 GCA_018053665.1 Prevotella sp. | reverse complement strand
ATTATATAAGTGAAAAGAACGATTCTATTATCAATATCCGTATTACTGGCTCTGGGTTTAAAAGCTCAGAAGCCGGTATATCTGGATGAGTCTAAACCGTTGGAAATGCGCGTTGAAGACGCATTGTCGCGTATGACGTTAAATGAGAAGATTGCAGTGATACATGCTCAAAGCAAATTTTCTGCAGCAGGAGTTAAACGACTTGGATTTCCTGATTTATGGACTGATGATGGTCCTCATGGAGTCCGTCCTGACGTACTTTGGGACGAATGGGAACAAGCTGGACAGACAAATGATTCATGCGTTGCCTTTCCTGCTCTAACGTGTCTTGCAGCTACATGGAATCAATCATTAGCTTATCTCTATGGACATAGTTTAGGTGAAGAGGCTTTGTATCGTGGCAAGGATATGATTCTTGGTCCTGGTGTGAATATATATCGCACACCACTTGGGGGAAGAAACTTTGAGTATTTAGGTGAAGATCCATATCTGTCTTCACGCATGGTCGTGCCATATATTCATGGATTGCAGAATATGGGTGTTGCTGCATGCGTGAAACACTATGCTCTTAATAATGATGAAGAAAATCGTCATCAGGTGAATGTTATCGTAGATGACCGTACTCTTCATGAGATATATCTTCCGGCTTTCAAGGCTGCAGTTACCGAAGGTGGAGCATGGGGTATTATGGGGGCTTACAACCTTTACCATAATCAGCATAACTGTCATAATAATATCTTATTGAATAAAATTCTGAAGCACGATTGGAAGTTTGACGGAGTTGTTGTTTCTGACTGGGGGGGAACTCATGATACAGACGAGGCTGTGATGAATGGTCTTGATATGGAGTTTGGAACTGGTACGGATGGATTGCGCGCTGGAACAAAGAATGCCTATGAAAACTATTATATGGCTTATCCATATCTAATGGGTATTCGTGAAGGTAAGTATTCCGAGAAAGAACTTAACGACAAGGTTCGCAGAGTTTTGCGTTTATATTATCGTACTACAATGAACCCTAACCGTCCTAATGGGTTCTTGTGCTCAGAGGCTCATTATGATGCAGCAAGAAAAATTGGCGATGAGGGAGTCGTACTTTTGAAGAATGATAGAAATGTATTGCCTATTGACACTATTGCTACACATAATATCCTTATAGTGGGAGAGAATGCGATTAAGATGATGACCGTTGGCGGAGGTTCTTCTTCATTAAAAGCTCAACGTGAGATTTCTCCATTGCAAGGTTTGAAAGATGCATTTTCGAGCCACAATATCAAAGTAGATTATGAACGTGGTTATGTAGGTGATGTTACGGGTTCTTATAATGGTGTAACTACCGGACAAGATCTTAATGATAAACGCTCTTCTGCAAAACTTATTGAAGACGCTGTCGCAAAAGCACGTAAGGCTGATTACGTTATACTCTTTGGTGGCTTGAATAAGAGTGATTATCAGGATTGTGAAGGTCACGATAGAAAGGAGTATGGTTTGCCTTATGGACAGGATAAACTTGTTGAGGCACTTGCAAAGGCAAACAAAAAACTTGTATTTGTGAATATATCAGGAAATGCAGTTGCGATGCCTTGGAAGAATAAGGTTAATGCTATATTACAAGGATGGTTTGTTGGTTCTGAATCAGGTGAAGTGCTTGCTGATATTATCACAGGTAAGGCAAATCCATCGGGTAAGTTACCTTTTACTTGGCCTGTTTCCCTTAATGATGTACCTGCTCACAGACTTAATGCATATCCAGGTAAATGGCGTGCCGATCATAAGATAATAGATGAGGAATATAAAGAAGGACTTTATATAGGTTATAGAGGTGTAGACAAATTTATGACTAAGCCTTTGTTTGCTTTTGGACATGGATTAAGCTATACATCTTTCAAGATTACTAATCTTCGTGCAGATAAACATGAGATGACACGTGACGGGAAAATTACATTCACTGTGAATGTAAAGAATACCGGAAAGTGTGAAGGCTCAGAGGTTGTGCAGTTATATATTAACGATGTGAAGTCATCTTTGCCACGTCCATTCAAGGAACTTAAAGGCTTTGCTAAAGTATCTTTGAATTCAGGAGAGTCAAAGGATGTGTCAATAACTATAGATAAAGCTTCGCTTAGTTTTTATGATGACAATAAATCAGAATGGGTTTCAGAATCAGGTGCATTCAAGGCTCTGATAGGAAATTCTTCAGATCATATTATTGGTGAAATAGGTTTTGTTTTAAGATAAGATCTTTTATTTTTAGGTTAAAGTATCAAAATTGTTTTTTGAGCTGCATCATTACTGAATGGTGCAGCTTTTTTTTGTTAGATTGCTTTTTTAGTGTGTTGTGTAATCTTGTGTAGCGATTTATTTGGATTAGTCATCATGAAGTTCTACTTTTGCAGAGTCATGACAAACAAAATATTAATAATCAAATAAATTATAATGATGAAAAAGTTATTTCTTATTATTATACTGGCTGTAATATCATTTACGACAGTCGGTGCACAGAATAAGACGGTCAATAATTCTGGAAAAGTTTATGAAGCGCCAGAAGTTATGCCTGAATATCTTGGTGGAATGGAAAAACTGATGGAGTTTCTAAGGACATCTGTGAAATATCCAGTTCAAGCTCAAAAGAGTAAGATAGAAGGTCGAAGTGTTATCGGATTTATTGTTGAGGAGGACGGATCAATATCCAATGTAAGTGTAACAAAGGGATCACATCCTTTACTTGATAGCGAGGCTATAAGGGTTGTGAATGAAATGCCTAAATGGAAACCGGGTATGATAAAAGGAAATCCGGTACGCGTGAAATTCAATTTGCCTGTATATTTCAAGTTGAATTAGAAACTGTTATATGAGGAACCCACTAATATACATAATAATTATCTCTCTTATGGTTGCGGGATGTGTTGATGAAAGGCATACCCGTAACCCTAAACTTATTGCTTTGGATAGTCTTCAGCGCATATCGCCTGATTCTGCTTTTAATATGCTTGATGATTTTAACGAAGTGCTAACACCTAACGACTCTGTTTATAATAATCTTATTTATACGGAGACAATATTGAACAAGACCGTATCTTATGCCTCAGATTCTGCTATTAATAAAATTGTTGATTATTATAATATCAAACAGGATAATGCTTTGCTTGGACGTGCTTATCTTTGCCGTAGCATAAACAGATTTAAGAACGGACGATATTCATGCGCCATCGCAGATGCTATTATGGCAGAAAAGTTGCTGCCAACTGATGATAAGTATTATGGGTGCAAGGTGCAGTTGTTGTTGGGACAAATTAATCTTGATGCAGGATGTAACAGATTATCTTTGGAAAGACTTAAAAAGGCAAGTCATTATGCCGATGAATTCGGGAAAAATCCCACATTGATAGCTCAAAGTTATAACTATATGGCTGAGGCTTATGACAGATGCGGTGACAGAGATAGTTTCATGCTGTGCATCAGACATATCACACCGCTTCTGAGTAAACTGGATAACTATACTAAGGCGGATATTAATGTTAATATTGGTGACATGTATATGCGTGCTGGTAAATTCAAGAAAGCATTAAGCTATCTTCGTGAAGGCGAGACTTATGATTTTTCGTATAAGGCTTTGTATATTATGGGAGAAGTTTATTATATGATGGGAAACAGCAAAAAAGCCAATGCACATTGGGTTGACGCTGCAAGCTCCGGTTCAATGCCTGTGCGTCAGGCTTCTTTAGCATCCTTGATAAAACTGCATCCGGACAATGTGGAACTGTATCAGCGCTTTTATTCACTATATAAACAAATTCCACATGTAGACAGTGATGAGTTGTCTGCTTTTCAGATGCGTCTTTCACAACAGGAAATGCAGCACGAAACGTATATCCGCACAATAACATTGCTGTATATAATAATAGGTATATTATTGCTTCTGATATTCTCGTATCTATATTATCATCATAAGATAAAGGCTGTTCGTCGCAGGCTTAGTGATATAAATACCCGCTATCTTGACTATCTTGAAGACTATAATAATGCAAAATGCAACATAGAAGAGTTGAAAAATAAGATAGTGAAATATCAGGAAGATAAAGAGACTCCTGAAAAATGGAACATAGAAAACATGTTGCTTAAAGCTGATGCTGTTATATCGTTGCATAGAATTGCTTCAAAGGGACAGTCTGCCAATGAAGTTAATTGGCAAAAACTTACTCAACTTATTTCTGAGTGTGATAAAAATATAGCTATAGCACTTCGTGGAAACCTGGAACTTAGTGAGCGTGAACAACATGTGATAATGCTTATTCGTCTGAGATTTATACCTAGCGAGATATCTGTCTTAATGGATGTTAGTGCTCAAAATGTGACAAATATGCGTCAGCGACTGATGCAAAAAATGTTTGGAGATAATGGTGGTGCTCGTGACTTTGATCGTCGTATACGGGAATTGTAAATGCAACTGTCATAATTAAAGAATTATATAATATGGTTCTTCGTTAATTTATTGAGGATATCATCCTCCCAAAAAATAGCGAAGAACCCAAATGATAGGATTATAACTATCACTAGGTTGTATTATGATACTAGAAAACAGGTTATTCCTCACGGAAAAACCTGTCTTAATTAAAAAAATTAATCTATCATGAAAAACTTGTCTAATTTTACTAGACTATCTAATTTGCGAATTAGTATATAATAACAACTTGATATATATATTATGCAAAGATATGAATATATGGACAAAAATACTGATACTATTTTGCCATAATCTTTGCATTTCTTGCAATCTGCATTTTTTAAATTGTAAAGCCTACGTGAAATATGTATATATTTTTGTTTTATCATTTTTAATTATTATATTTGCAAGCATATAACATATATAATTAAATAATATGATAATATCAACAACTCCTTCTCTTGAAGGGAAACATATCACCAACTATTATGGTGTGGTGACGGGCGAAACAATTATTGGTGCAAATTTATTTCGTGACTTGTTTGCAGGAATACGAGATATTGTAGGTGGACGTGCATCTTCGTATGAAAAAGTGCTTCGTGAGGCAAAAGATGCTGCTTTAAAAGAAATGAGCGAGCGTGCTGAGGCTATTGGAGCAAATGCCATTGTAGGCGTTGATCTTGATTACGAGACAGTTGGTTCAAATAGTAGCATGTTGATGGTGACTGCAAGTGGAACAGCCGTAACAATAGAAACAATATGAGGTTCACTGAAATTCAGTGAACTTTGTTTCCAATATTTAATACACAATATTTTAAAGCAGCAAAAAAACTAATTATTTGTCTTAAACAAGGCTCGTTTAGTCTTTTTCGGACTTTTCATCGTATTTATCATTTCATCTAATATCTTTTTGTAATCTTTACGAAGATATGATTGTTGTATGTTTACCGTCTATGTGAACATATAGTAACCTTTTCTGTATCTTTTATTTAAAA
>JAGPKZ010000039.1 GCA_018053665.1 Prevotella sp. | reverse complement strand
AAATGTCAGTCGATCACCTTCTGTGTGGAGTGATACAGCTTGTCCAAGTCTTGCTGAATTGTTTTCTATGGTTATATTCTTTAGTTTGATGTCGTTTCCTTCTATTTTCAAGGTATACGTACGGAATGTACCCATTGGTTTACCTGTCTCTGGATTCATTATGTTGGCATGATCATCATACGTGATAATCGTATTGTCTGGATCTTCTCCGCAAATCTCTATATTGTTGAGCCATGAAGGAATTACTAACTTTTCTTTGTATATGCCATTCTTAACGAAGATTACTTTGTGGTAGTCCATGAATGCACGGCATACTTCAATGGCTTCTGACACGTTACGAAACTCTGCAGTTCCGTCACGTGCTACGAAAAGTGTGTCGGGGTTGTCATACTTGTTTGCGGCATTGATATTTGCGGTCATTAAGATAGCAACCAATAGTAGTATAGATTTTCTCATAGTTTTGTTTGTTTAGTATTATGTCTCCGCCCTCATGGTTTAAGGGCCTTGGTATTAGTTCACGTTTTACATAATCTGCATTACTTCTTGCAAATCGTCTATATCCTTAAGGTTTTCCATTATGTTTCTCACTTCGTCTCTGTCGTGTACTTTAACCTCAATACTACCGTCAAAAATACCTTCATCACTGTTGATTGTAATCTTGTGGATGTTAAGGTCCATACGCGAAGATATAACTTCTGCCACATCTTGAAGCATTCCCTTGCGGTCAATACCTCTGATCTCTATAGTGGCATCAAAATACATCTGCTTGTGCATATCCCATTTTGCGTCAAGAATACGATTTCCGTAGCTTGATTTCAGTCTGCTTGCTACAGGACATGCGCGCTTGTGAATTTCTATATGGTTCTTGTTGTCCATATATCCCAGTATGTCATCTCCAGGAATAGGGTGGCAACAAGCTGGGAATATAAACATGTTAATCGTTTCCTCGCTTATGATTACAGGCTTCTTTTTCTTGAAGTCTTTGCCAACGATAAACAGTTGATGTATCTTATTTTCTTCGTTTTTGTCATTTTCATTCTTCTTACCATGGAGGAATGGTACATATCTGCGCCATCCGGAAGTGTTGCCTTCTTTATTGACCTTACCATGTAGTTCGTCAAGATCTTTTTCTCCTAGTATAATCTTTTTATCGCCAAGATACAGGAATAAGTCCTCTGGTCTTTTCACATCATGGTAATCGCATAGCTTGTCCAATACAGAAGATGTGAGTTCTAGACTGTTGTTGGTGAGCCATGTATTTAGAACATCCTCTCCATTCTTCTGAACTTCACGGTTGTCACGACGTAAAATAGCCTGTATCTTTGCTCTAGCCTTAGCCGTAGACACGAAGTTTATCCATGAAGGCTGCACATGTTGAGACTTACTTATGAGTATTTCAACTTGGTCGCCACTGTTTAATTTGTGGCTTAAAGGTACAAGTTTGTGGTTGACTTTAGCTCCGATACAATGACTTCCAAGGAATGTATGTATCTGGAATGCGAAGTCAAGTGCCGTACATCCTGCCGGCATAGTTTTAATCTCACCTTTAGGGGTGAACACAAATATCTCTGAAGCGAATAGATTTAGCTTTATACTATCAAGAAAGTCCATTGCGTCAGGTTGTGGATCATCAAGAATTTCCTTGATCGTTCCCAACCAATCGTTTAGTTCTCCTTCGTCCTCTGTGTATTCAGCGCCGTCCTTATATTTCCAATGAGCAGCAAAACCCTGTTCGGCAACCTCATCCATTTGATCTGAACGAATTTGCACCTCAATCCATCTTCCCTGTTTACTCATAAGGGTTACATGAAGTGCTTGGTATCCGTTTGCCTTAGGATGATTCAGCCAGTCACGCAATCTATCTGGATGGCTCTTATAAATACGGCTAATAGCAACGTATATATTGAAACATTCGTTGATTTCTTCCTGACGAACTTTAGGCTCAAAGATAATTCTTACTGCAAGAATATCATAAATTTCCTCAAAGATTACATGTTTGTTTTGCATCTTATTCCAAATGGAATAAGGACTTTTCACGCGAGCTTTTATTTGGTAATGTAGTCCAATCTTGTCAAGAGCCTCGCGTATAGGATCTGTGAACAGTGCGAAAAGCGTGTCACGCTGTTCACGTGTAGAAGCCAATTTATCTTGTATGGTCTTGTATTCTTCAGGATGTTCGTATTTAAAACTCAAATCCTCAAGTTCTGTCTTTATCTTGTTAAGTCCCAGACGATTTGCCAACGGTGCATATATATATAAGGTCTCACCTGCAATCTTGTATTGTTTGTTGGCTGGTTGCGAAACAAGAGTTCTCATATTGTGGAGACGGTCGCAGATTTTAATGAGGATTACGCGAATATCATCGCTCATTGTGAGCAGCAGCTTCTTGAAGTTTTCAGCTTGGGCAGAAGCCTTGTCGCCGAAAATGCCGCCACTTATTTTTGTCAGACCGTCAACAATCTGGGCTATTTTAGTCCCGAATATATTTTCAATGTCATCAACAGTATAGTCTGTGTCTTCAACGACATCGTGCAGAAGTGCTGCACATATACTTGTTGAGCCGAGTCCCATTTCCTCGCATGCAATAAGAGCTACGGCGATAGGGTGCATGATATACGGTTCACCAGACAATCTTCTCACTCCTTTGTGAGCTTGTCGGGCGAAGTTAAAGGCTTTTGTGATTATGTCAACCTTCTTCCTGTGTCGAGACGCAAGATAGGTGTCGAGCAAATGCTGGAAAGCATCTGTTATCAATTTGTCTTCGGCAGCTTCGCGTGCAGCCTCTTTCATATCATGCTCGTCCATATTTCTTATAGTTTATTTACTTAACTTTTATTTTCTTTCCTGCACGTATTGTGCTGCCATCAATCTTGTTCAGTTTCTTTAGTTTAGAAACTGTTGTTCCGTGACGCTCTGCGATTTCAGAAAGAGTATCTCCGTTACCAACTGTAACACTCTTATTTATATGCTTGCGCTTGTTTTTCTTCTTTCTGGTATATTTGCTTGAGCTAGAACTACTGTTTCTGTGGCGACTGTATGAACGGCTCTTTGTAACTACAAGTTCGTCATTGTTAACTTCAACTTCTGTACGTTTGATAGCTATTTCTTCAGGCTTGTATGCGTAAATAGAGTCTTCTTTGTCAATGAACTTTGTAATCATCAATGTTGGCAATCTTAATGAAGATGAACGCCAAATTCCGTTAACCAAGTCATGGCGATATTGCGGATTCAATGCCCTTATCTGGTCTATATCTATACCGAGAACGTGTGAAATCTGTTCAAAGTTTATATCCTTATTTACTAATATGGTATCAGTCTTCTCAGGAAGCTCTGAAGTCATAGGACATATATTGTGCTCACAATAGTAGTTCATGATGTAGTTGGCTGCTATAAAAGCAGGAACATATCCCTTAGTCTCCTCTGGAAGATAAGGATAAATCTGCCAATAGTCGCTTTGCTTTGAGCGATGCATAGCTTTGCTGATCTTATCAGTACCGCAATTATATGCTGCGATTACAAGATTCCAGTCGCCATAGAATTTATATAGGTCACTGAGATAATGTGCTGCTGCATAAGAAGACTTAATAGGATCGCGACGCTCATCAACAAGAGAGTTTACGGTTAGTCCGTATTTCTTTGCAGTCTTTATCATAAACTGCCATAGACCTGTTGCTCCAACTCTTGAAACGGCACATGGATTAAGTGCTGATTCTATTACCGGAAGATATTTAAGTTCTAGTGGCAAGCCATAAGTATCTAGTGCTTCTTCAAAGATTGGCATGTAGAAATTCTGCGCTCCCAACATATAACTTACTGAATTGCGCAGATGACCGCTGTATCTGTCAATGAAATTTTGTACAACATCATTGTATGGCATTTCTATTACAGTAGGCAACATGCTTAGTCGCTTCATGTAAACAGCTTTATCATATACAGGATTAACATCCGGCATATTGCAGTTTGTATCAGGTTTAAGATAATTTTTTGTGTTGTATAGATGCATCAAACTGTCAAGTTCTTGTGTCATAGCCTCAGGAAGGTCTATGGTAACTTGTTTGCCTTGTGCATCTTTAACGGTAATCTCCGTCTCTTTTTTGTTATCGCTCTTTTCTATTTGTGCTTGCATTGCACAGTTTCCAGTAAAGAGTAGGGCGATTGTGAATAAATGTATTTTCTTCATTACTTAATTATTGTCATATATAATGTTTCCTATTCTCAACGTAGTCTAGAAGTTTAGGCTGCAATGCACTCCGATACCAGCTGACATGAGAGAATTTCTGTTGTTGTCTGTATTTATTACTGCAGGCTCAATTCTGAGACTGAGATCATTTGATATATCAAATTCCGATAACGACGCGTCTACATAAGCATCAATTACAGAAAGAGCATAGACGCCTACCAATACGAAGAAACTCATGTCTCTCCAACGACGAAAGCGATCTTTGCGCTTTTTGAAAAGATTCTGATATGTTGCGAGGTTTTCGTTTGTTATTTTTGCACCTAGATGCATGAACTGATTATAGCTGGCTGTGTTAGGATCGTTATCCATGATATCCATGTAGGCCTGAGAATAGTCATGAAACATCTGATTATTCCACGTCATTGCGTAAACACATCCTACGATACCTCCGTAAACGATAGGTAATTTCCAGAATTTTCGGTTGTAAATCTGTCCTGCTCCAGGTAATACCAGAGCTAACCATAAGGCTTTTTTGGGTTCAGGACGCCATGTAGCCCAGTCACGCTTTTGCTTCTTCACAATCTTTGTGTCGTCAGATGCAAGAGTCAGACTATCTTTGTGGGTAAGTGCATCAGTAGCTTTGATACTCGCTGTATCGGGAATGACAATACGATTTTTTGCATTCTGTGCATTGGCAGAGAATGGCATGGCGAATATCGCAGCAGATATGATTATAAATGAAAATATCTTCACTGACATATTAATCTTTCAGTTTGTCGAAAACGTTCATGATGCGTTCCAGTTCCTCTTCGTTGGCGAAAGGAATGCTAATCTTTCCTTTGCCTTTTTGCGAACACGTCATTTGAACTTTAGTGTTGAGGAACGATGCAAGACGTGTTTTCAGTTCATTGAATTCTTCAGGCAATTGGCTGCGTGCAATGATTTTCTTCTTGCTACTTTCAATATCCTCTCCATTCTTTAAAGCCTGAACAAGTTCTTCTACTTTTCTTACTGAGTATCCGTTTTTCAGTATTTCCTTGAAAAGTTTTATTTGTAATGACGGACTGTCAATAGCAAGCAATGCTCTTGCGTGTCCCATATCTATTTCCTTCTTCTGCAATGCCATCTGTACCTGAGCTGGAAGTTTCAATAATCTAAGGTAGTTGGTGATAGCAGTACGGCTTTTTCCTACACGCTCAGAAATTTTCTCCTGTGTCATTCCGCTACCTTCAAGTAGATGTTCGTAGGCAAGTGCAATCTCCACAGCATTCAGGTCTTCACGTTGGATATTTTCAACGAGTGCCATTTCCATAACATTCTCGTCTTTTATCGTACGGATATATGCCGGAATAGCTTTAAGCCCGGCGAGTTGAGATGCTCTCCATCTTCTCTCACCTGCAATAATCTGAAATTTATTCTCAGTTATTTGTCTTAGAGTGATAGGTTGAATAATACCTATTTCTCTAATACTTACTGCTAATTCATGCAATGCGTCGTCGTCAAATTCACGGCGAGGCTGATTAGAATTAGCCTCTATTTGGTTTATTGCAATCTCATTAATGGTAGAAGAACCCTGAGTGCGCACTGCTTCTGTTGATATCAGTGCGTCAAGTCCTCTTCCGAGTGCGTTGAATTTCTTGTGTACAGCCATTTATTCTTATGATGTGTTATTCATTGATGACGATATTCATTCAATCATCATTAAAGAATGTAATGTTATGAGTTCTTGTTTATTATTTCTTTTGCAAGTGCCAGATGATTTTTTGCTCCTGTAGATTCTGCATCGTATAGAATTACAGGAAGTCCGTGACTAGGACTTTCACTGAGTTTCACGTTACGCTGGACAACAGTTTTAAATACTAATTCCTGGAAGTGGCGTTTCACCTCGTCGTATATCTGGTTTGCAAGGCGCAGACGACTGTCATACATTGTGAGCAGGAATCCTTCAATTTCCAAATCCTGATTTAGCTTGCTCTTTATAATCTTTATCGTATTTAGGAGTTTACTTATACCTTCAAGCGCAAAATATTC
Source organism: Prevotella sp. (assembly GCA_018053665.1). Classification (GTDB taxonomy): domain Bacteria; phylum Bacteroidota; class Bacteroidia; order Bacteroidales; family Bacteroidaceae; genus Prevotella. Next base: position 12,372 of record JAGPKZ010000039.1, on the reverse strand, counting down.
GCACTGAACGGGAATAATAACTGAATCTGCTGCAGTGAGTGCGTTTACGGTAATAAGACCTAATGAAGGGCTACAGTCTATAAGAATATAGTCATATTCTTTACTAATAGGGTCGAGTAGGGTCTTCAAAACCTTTTCTCTGTTTTCTAGATTCAACATCTCTATTTCAGCACCTACTAAGTCTATATGGCTTGGTATAATATCCAAACCGTCTATGTCTGTGGTGTAGATAGCATCACGCACGTCGGCATGATCAATAATACATTCATATATGGAGCAGTCAACTTCTTTAATGTCCACTCCTAAGCCACTGGATGCATTTGCTTGTGGGTCTGCGTCTACTACGAGAACTGTTTTCTCCAATGTAGCAAGTGATGCTGCAAGGTTTATGGTCGTAGTGGTCTTGCCCACGCCGCCCTTTTGGTTAGCTAAAGCGATTATTTTTCCCATTTCCAAAAAAGTTGATTTGACCGCAAAGTTACATATTTTATGCGAGAAATACTAGAATTAAACCTTTTTTTAGTACTTTTGTACCAAACTTAAAAGTTAAATATGAATAATAACCGTCCCTTAATACTTATTTCAAACGATGACGGATATCATGCAAATGGTATCAAAACTCTAGTTTCTTTTCTCAAAGACAAGGCTGATTTGATTGTTTGTGCACCTGAATCTGCACGTTCTGGATTCTCTTGTGCTTTCTCGGCAACAATGCCATTGAGACTTAAACGTCGGTATAATATGGGGGATGTTGAGGTTTGGTCGTGTAATGGTACTCCTGTAGACTGCGTTAAAATTGCAATATCAGAACTTTGCAATGGCCGAATTCCTGACCTTGTTCTTGGTGGTATTAATCATGGTGACAATTCTACGGTTAACAATCATTATTCAGGAACGATGGGGGTTGCTCTTGAAGGCTGTATGAAATATATTTCGTCTATAGCTTTCTCTTCATGCAACTATGATACTGGGGCTGAATTGGGATATCTGAAAGACGACGTGTGCAAGATTGTTGACAAAGTGCTTGCTGAGGGTTTGCCAAAGGGGATATGTCTTAATGTAAACTTCCCAGAGATGCCTCCTTTCAAGGGCACGAAGATATGCCGAATGACGATGGGACAATGGGTTAACGAGATAGTTAAGGAACGTCATCCACGTGGTTACGATTATTATTGGGTAGTAGGAGCGTATCGCAATGACGAACCTGATGCAATAGAGGGTGATCAGTGGGCTGTGAATAATGGCTATGTTGCCATAACTCCTACTAAAATTGATGTCACCGATTACGAGATTATTGATAAACTGAATAGCTGGGGACTTTAAATAAAAAGTATTGTTATGAAGTATTACATTATTGTTGGTGAAGCTAGCGGAGACCTTCATGCGTCACATCTAATGCAGTCGTTGAAAAAACATGACAGCGACGCTGAATTTAGATTCTTTGGCGGAGATCTGATGTCTGCTGTTGGAGGTACTCGCGTTAAGCATTATAAGGAACTTGCCTATATGGGATTTGTTCCTGTGCTTTTGCATCTACGTACGATATTTCGCAATATGGCATTGTGTAAAAAAGATATTGTGGCTTGGAACCCCGATGTTGTAATACTTGTTGACTATCCTGGATTCAATCTTGATATAGCTAAATATATTAAGGCTAATACTAAAATACCTGTATATTATTATATATCACCTAAGATATGGGCTTGGAAGGAATGGCGAATAAAGGCTATAAAAAGAGACGTCACAGAATTATTCTCTATATTGCCTTTTGAAATACCTTTTTTTGAACAAAAACATAATTACAAAATACATTATGTCGGAAATCCTACTGCTGATGAAGTAAATCGGTTTAAAAATGATTACAAGGAGAGTAGGGAAGAGTTCTGTAACAGGAATTCTTTAACTACAGAAAAACCTATTATAGCATTGCTTGCAGGTAGTAGAAAACAGGAAATAAAGGATAATCTTCCAGCAATGATTAAGTCGGCAATTAAGTATACTGATAAGTACCAGTTGGTACTTGCAGGAGCTCTTTCAATAGATAGGGAATATTATGACATGGTGCTTGGTGGAATTAAAGACTGTGGAGATTTTAAAATCAACATAGTGAATAATGAGACATATCCGTTGTTGAACTATTCTATCGCCGCTCTCGTAACAAGCGGTACCGCAACTCTTGAAACAGCGATGTTTGGTGTTCCGCAAGTTGTATGTTATGAGACGCCTGTTCCGCATTTGATACGTTTCGGATTCAATCATGTAATAAAGTGCAAATATATCTCTCTTGTGAATCTTATTGCTGATAAGGAAATCGTGAAGGAACTCTTTGCTGATCGTTTTTCGGTATCGAATATATCAGATGAACTTGGTCGTATTCTTCCTTGTGGAGATGGACGACAGAAGATGCTTGATGACTATCATGAGGTGTATAAAAAACTAGGCGACACTATCGCTCCGGATAATGCCGCCCGTATTATGGTTGGTTTGCTTAATCATAAAGATTAAGCAAATCTTTGTTTATTTGTTGTATTCACGTAGGTAGTTTCTTACCTTTATACCATAAGGCTTTATAAGGTCATTAGTCCAATTTCCTTCAGATTTAGCTCTTGGTAGCAACATAGAACAGGTCTCGTTCTTGTCAGAAATCGACCAGTTTATCCAACTAACTTTTAGCTTTTCCATAAGGTCAATCCATTTTTGCCATTCTTCTGTATCCAGAGGCCCGTCTCCAGAAGCGCCCATCCCAGCACATTCGCTGACGAAAACGGGTAATCCACTTTCAACGGCAACCTTCATCTTGTTGCGAAGATATTCTTTGTGTGTGGCAGCATAGAAATGAACAGTGTACATAACGTTGCTTACTCCTTCAATAGGACTTGTTGCGACAATGTCAATGTCCTGATCCCAATGTGGACATCCCATTAGAATTATATTATCGGGATCATATTGTCGAATTGCCGTGATTATGGTTTTGCCGTACACCTTGAGGCTATCCCATTTGTCTTCAATAGGTTCATTATATATCTCGTAGATAACGTTAGGATACTTTCCGTATTTCTTAGCCATATTGGTGAAGAACATTGTTGCCTCTTTTGTATGCATGGTGTGTGCATGCCAGTCTATGATTACATATACTCCGTTCTTAATGGCTGCTTCTATTACAGGAGACATACATCTCATTGCAAATTCAGGATTGTTCAGATAGTTGTCTTCTATCTGTATTCCCATAGCTGCACGTATAATATTGGCGTGCCAATCATCTTTTAGCCATTTTATGGCTTTTGCGTTATAGAAGCGTGGCCATAGATTGTGCCATCCAAGACTTACACCTCTTAATACAACAGGATTGCCATTGTTATCACATAACTGCGCACCTTTTACTTGTAACTGTCCCCATTCTTTTACTGGATTAGTGGCAAAGGATGAAGAAAAATAGATTACTGTCAATAAGGTTAATAGGTATTTTTTCATAGTCAAATATTTGGTTTTACTCAGAATATCTGTATTGTGTAAAGGTATATTACGGCTGCTGGAATTGCCATTAGTGATGAATCAAAACGGTCTAGCATACCTCCGTGTCCGGGAAGAATATTTCCACTGTCCTTAATATCCAAAGTTCTCTTGAAAAGGCTTTCAACAAGATCGCCCAAAGTTCCGAATACTACGACTGTGAGTCCTAGTCCTATCCATCCTATTATAGACAGTTGCGATGTTGCTGCACTGTTTTCGTTAGTCAAGTATCCTATTACTCCTGCAACAATCATAACGAGTATACCACCTCCGATACTGCCTTCCCAACTCTTTCCTGGACTTATTCTCGGAAAAAGTTTATGTTTTCCGAAGAGTGTACCGCTACAATATGCACCAGTATCGTTGAGCCAAAGAAAAATGAATACACACAATGGAATAAGCATATTGTAGCTTATATTGTTTCCGTTAGCAGAAACCTCAAAACCAAGTATGTTTATCATTGAGAAAGGCAATGCAATATACATTTGTCCGAGCATAGTATATGCCCAATCGTTTATAGGATCTTTCTGTTTAAGATATAGTTCGCTAATAAACAAATATACAACTGTCAGAAGATAGGGTACGAAGATGACGAAGTTCGTAGCGATTCCTATTCTAAAAGCTGCTACCGCAATGAAGAAATAAACACCTGCTATTGTAGATATGAATCTGTTAACCTTAATATCCTCTCTTTGGTTTACAAGTCCTGTATATTCCCATACTGACATACCAGTGATGAAAGCAAAAAGAGCCACCATAGCTCTGGGATTAAAGAATCCCACAACCATGATGGTTACAAATAGTGCACCAGTAATGGCGCGTGTTATTAAATTTTGTACTTTATCTGTCATACTTTTAAATCGACTTTTATTCGTTGGCTTTTGTTGCCTGATGCTCTGCTTCTGCCTGTTTTACAACTTCTGGCATGTCTTCAAGTTTAGGAGCATTGGCTTCGTTTTCTTTGATAATTTCCTGAGAACGGCTTACCCAAGGGCGTTTGCCGAATATTACTTCTACGTCCTCTGCATAGATTACTTCTCTTGAGATAAGGAGTTCTGCAAGTTTGTTGTGTCCTTCCTTATGTTCCTCAAGAATTTGCTTTGCATGTGCGTATTCAGAATTTACCATCTTTAATACTTCATCGTCGATAATCTTTGCTGTTGTTTCTGAGTATGGACGCTGGAACTGATATTCCTGATTGTTGTAATAACAGATGTTAGGCAACTTGTCGCTCATACCTGCGTATGCAATCATGCCAAAAGCACTCTTTGTAGCACGTTCTAGATCGTTCATTGCTCCAGTCGAGATGTGACCTGTAAACAGTTCCTCGGCAGCACGTCCACCAAGTAATGCACACATTTCATCAAGCATCTGTTCCTTAGTTGTTATTTGGCGTTCTTCTGGAAGATACCATGCTGCACCTAAAGCCTGTCCACGTGGCACAATACTTACCTTTACAAGAGGATTGGCATGTTCGCAGAACCAACTTATTGTAGCATGTCCAGCCTCATGAAGTGCGATAGAACGCTTCTCATTGGCAGTCATTATCTTAGTCTTCTTTTCCAAACCTCCAATAATACGGTCTACGGCATCTATAAAATCTTGTTTGACAACGCTTTTGCTGTTATGTCTTGCGGCGATAAGTGCAGCCTCATTACATACGTTGGCAATATCAGCACCTGAGAATCCTGGTGTCTGTCGTGCAAGGAAGTCTAGATCTAGAGAGTCGTCAATTTTCAATGGTCTGAGATGAACTTGGAATATAGCTTTGCGTTCTGTTAAATCTGGCAGATCTACATTAATTTGTCTGTCAAAACGTCCTGCACGCAGCAATGCCTTGTCAAGCATATCTGCACGGTTAGTAGCTGCAAGTACGATGACACCGCTATTTGTTCCGAAGCCATCCATTTCTGTAAGCAGTGCGTTCAGAGTGTTTTCACGCTCGTCGTTACCGCCCATTGAAGGATTCTTGCTTCTTGCTCTACCAACGGCATCAATCTCATCAATGAATATGATACATGGAGATTTTTCCTTTGCTTGGTGGAATACGTCACGTACACGACTTGCGCCTACGCCAACAAACATTTCAACGAAGTCAGATCCACTCATTGAGAAGAATGGAACTCCCGCTTCACCGGCAACAGCTTTAGCAAGCAATGTCTTACCTGTTCCCGGAGGACCAACTAGCAATGCTCCCTTTGGAATTTTTCCTCCAAGTTCTGTATATTTCTTTGGGTTCTTTAGAAATTCAACTATTTCCTGAACTTCTTGTTTTGCTTCTTCTTGTCCAGCTACATCTTTGAAAGTTATTCCAAGGTCGTCAGCCTTCTCATAAAGTTTAGCCTTACTTTTTCCAACGTTGAATATACCGCTGCCTCCACCGGAACCGCTTCCGCCACTCATTCGTCTCATTATCCAGAACCAGAATACAAGTAAAAGTATAAATGGTCCATAACTGAACAAGATGTTCGTAAGGAAACCGTTGCTGTCGTTATTCTCGTAGCTGAAGTCAACAATTCTTCTTGTCTGTTGTTCTTTAGTTAGATATTTCTCCAGTTCGTCAATAGATCCGAAATTCACGTTTAAGTATGGGTTTGAGCCAACTTGTTTTGAATTTCTATGGAATACATCCTGTATATGTTTGGGGTTAACAAACATTTTAAGAGTGCTCTTGTCCTTGTTTATTACAACGTTGGTGGCATATCCTTTCTCAACATATTGCTTAAACTTTGTGTATGTAGCTTCCTGACTTGCTCCGTCACCAGCTAGCATATTACCTCCACCAGAGAAAATAATAATTCCCAATGTGAGGGCTACGACCAGATAAAGCCAGTTCATATTGAAACGTGGCATCTTTGGCTCGTTTTTGTCTTTGTTATTTAAAGGGTTGTTTTTATTGTCCATTTATTCTAATTTTAGTTTTCGGATATTATATAAATAACGTGCCAAACGACTAATCTAGATTTGGTATTTTAGTAATGGCGGCATCTTCCCATAATGTTTCCAAATTATAGTATTCGCGTGTCTCTGGCAAAAATATATGTACCAATACATCTGAATAGTCAATAGCCACCCATTCTTTATTTCCAAGTCCAGCTACGTTTATCGGCTTTTCCTTAGTCTCAGTGCGTACGGTATCGCTTATAGAGCCGGCTATTGCTTCAACCTGTGTTGATGAATTGCCTTGGCATATAACGAAGTATTTTGCAATTGCCCCATCTATTTTTGTTAGGTTTACAATTGTTATGTATTCGCCTTTTTTCTCCTGTATGCCTTTTGTTATAGTTTCAACTAATTTACTTGTTGTTTCCATTAATAGAATTTCTTTTGTTGTGTATAATATAATGTCTGATATCAGTCACAAAGGTACATAAATTATAGATATAACATTAACAAAAGAGAGTCTATTTTGTTTTTTTTCTTATTTTTATGAAAAAAAATTGGTGAAAGTTTTGCAAGTTTATAAAAAAGTACTATCTTTGCACACGCAATTCAGAATAACACTGATAAATGCAATCATTATTGGGATATGGTGTAATGGTAACACTGCAGATTCTGGTTCTGCTGTTCTTGGTTCGAGTCCGGGTATCCCAACTATAAAGCAACTCTTTTGAGTTGCTTTTTTTTGTTTCCCATCCAAGCTATTACAATAAGATTTATCTTGCAACTTTGATAATTTTGCAACGCATAGTTTGTGTATTTTGCTTGAATATAATTTGTTTAATGATTGTTGAAGTAGGTACAAAAAAAAATTGATTGTCTCACGACAACCAATCTCTTAACCTTAATAATCTAATACCATGAAAAACATGCTGCAAAGATAGAAGCTTTTTGCGAAACCTCCAAATTATTCGTCATCAAATCATTGTATTTTATATTTTGTTAACCATACGGTTATTATTCATTTTCTTTATAGGTTTTTACTTTTTGAAATTCTCAGCATCAATAGTCTTAATTTTCTGCTTTATGAATTCCATATCGTCCTTAAGTTTTTGAACCCTGTGATTCATTTCGTCAACGAGGTTGTTACCTTTCTTACTGCTTGCATTAAGGAAACCTAGATTATTCTCATAAGTAATAATTTCTTGCTTCAGACTTTCGTAGCGTCTCATAAGTCTACCACGCTCGTTATCGATTGCGTCTTCACCGAATTTAACGGCATTCTTCAGGTTGCTTCTGAAGTTGTCTATGCGCTTTTTAGCAATAGATATATGAAGTTCTTTATACAACTTATCTAGAATCTCGTGGTATTCTTTATAAAGTTTATCTTTTTCTTTATATGGAACATGTCCTATATTGTTGTATTCTTCTACAAGCTTTTGAACTTTTTCTTGTGCGTCATCTGAAACTTCTTCCGCAAAAGCCTTTAACTGTGAAATAATCTCTTTCTTTTTGTTTAAGTTGCTGTGCTCCTCGTTGCGAGCACCTGCATTGGCTGCATTGCGTGCTTCAAAGAATTTATTGCATGCAGAAAGGAATTTAGTCCATAAATCATCACCTAGTTTCTTTGGAACTGGGCCTATTGTCTTCCAATCCTTTTGCAGCTCAATATACTTGTCTGTAGTAGTTTTCCAGTCTGTACTGTCTTGAAGTGATTCAGCTTGTTCTATCAGATTTTGTTTCTTCTCTGCGTTCTCAGTGAAATGCTGTTTTATTTCCTTGAAATGCTCAGCCTTATTGCCGAAGAATTCATCACAAGATGCACGGAATCTCTCAAAAATCTTCACGTTCATCTTCTGTGGTGCAAATCCAATCTTCTTCCATTCAGCCTGAAGACCTATAATTTCCTTAGTATGCTTGTCCCAATCGCCTTCACCATTATTTTCGGCTTTTACGATTTCTTCAAGTTGTTCACATAATGCAGTCTTCTTCTTAAGGTTGTCTTCTTCCTTAGTGCGCAAATCTTCGAAGTGTTGTTGGTGCTTCTTGTTTATCACTGTAGATGCAGCCTTAAACCTATTCCAAGTTTCCTCGCGCAATTCCTTAGAAACAGGACCTGTCTCACGATATTGTTGGTGGAGTTCCTGTAGTTGATGAAATGCACTGATAACTTCCTGGTCTTCTGCAAGTTTTTCAGCAGCTTCGCATATGTGTCGCTTTATTTCAAGATTCTTCTTAAAGTCATATTCGCGTGCTTCACGATTTAGGTTCAGCAAGTCATAATATTGTTCAACATGTAGTTGATAGTTTCTCCATAATTCATTAGCCCTGTCTGCAGGAACGGTTCTGATTTCTTTCCATTTCTGCTGTAAATCCTTGAATTCCTGATAGCTTTTGTTAGCCTCGTCGGGAGATGTAACCATAGCTTTTATGCGCTCAATAATATCGAGTTTTTTCTGTAGGTTCTCTTGTTTTTCAGCTTCTTGCTCAAGAAATAACTTTGCGCGGCGTTCTTTTATGACACTCATTTGAGCTTTGAATATTTCTTCATCCTCATCTGGTATCATAACATATTTATCTGGTTCGCCACCGGCTTCCAGATATGCTTTTTGCTTAGCGTCACGTTCTGTGATATGAATTTTGTAGAAAGTGGTTTTCAGATTATCGAGTTCCTCTTTTGTAGGGTTCTCTTCATTTCCAACAATTTCTTTAAGACGTTCAAGAATTTCAGCCTTGCTCTTATATGTTTTTGACTCGGCTGGAGTTTCATTTGAATACTCTACTTCAGCAGAATTTGTTGTCTTCTGCTGTTCACCATCTAATATTCCCTCGTTAGGGGTATTCTCTTGAGAGTTCATCATTTCACTGTTTAGTTTATGATACTGATTTTCATTGCGTTTTGCAATCATTATTAGCTTGCAAACTTAAATAAAAAAAGTGTAAATTCCTAATTTAAATTGATTTTTTTTACTTTTTAGTCCTTATAGTAGGCGTTTGTAACGCAAAATCCACCATGAGATACCTGATACAAAGACAGAGATGACGATTGCGATTATGAATCCAAACTCATTTCTCTCCATACCGTTAAGTAGGTTCATACCAAAGATACTTGCTATCAGGGTAGGGAACATCATGATGATACTCACAGATGTGAGAGTACGCATCACCGTGTTCATGTTATTATTGATAATGCTGGAATACGTTTCCATTGTAGATTCCAGAATATCAGAATATATATTTGTTGTTTCGCGTGCCTGTGTCATCTCGATACTTACGTCCTCGATAAGGTCAGCGTCAAGTTCATCCACCTGAAGTTTGAACTTCAGTTTTTGCAGAAGGTTTTCGTTGCCACGTATTGATGTTATAAAATATGTAAGTGAATCTTGCAGACGACTTAGTCCTATTAGGCTTTCATTGTTCACTCCCTGATCAAGATTATGCTTTGCTTTCTCAATTAACGAGTTTATCTGTTTGAGTCGTTTAAGGTACCAAACGGCACTTGAAAGGAATAGGCGGAATATAAGGTCCACGTAGTCGGTGAATCCCTCTCGTCTTTTTTGCTGATAGCTCACGAAGTCTATCATCATGTTAGTTTCGTAATAGCATACTGTTATTGTGACATCACGCTTGTGTATTATACCAAGTGGTACAGTAGTGTATGGCGTGCGTGAGCGAACTTCCTTAACGTAGGGAATACGAAGAATGATAAGCATCCAGCCGTCATCATATTCATAACGTGCGCGCTCGTCAGTATCGCTAATGTCTGATAGAAAGTAATCCGGTATTTTGAAAGTATTTTCAAGATATTCCTGATCTTCGTCTGTTGGGCATGTAACCTGTATCCAACAATTGGGCTGCCACTCTTTAAGGGCGCTCAAATTTTCGCTAATGTTCCAATATGTTCTCATTGCAGCTAATCTCCGTAAATTAAATCCTAGGTGTGGGGATTAGCTCAACTAAATCCTCACGCCTATAAATTAAAAGTTTCCGCGTGATAATCGTCCATATATTTATAATTATGTTTGATTTAACGCTGCAAAGATAACAATTAAATATTAATTATTTTCATATCTAATAGGAAATTATTCATTTTTCTCAATCATACGTTTGATATGTCCTTAACATTGGCGTTAGATTTTATCCAACGCTTGTTTAATGTCGTCAAGTATATCGTCGCTGTCTTCTATTCCTGCAGAAAGTCGGATAAGGTCTGGAGCTATACCTGCTTGGCGCAACTGCTCATCTGATAACTGACGGTGTGTGTGGCTTGCTGGATGAAGCACGCAACTGCGACAGTCTGCAACATGTGTAACAATGTTTATCAATTCTAGTGAGTCCATCCATTTTATAGCTGTCTCTCTGTCGCCCTTCAGTCCGAATGCGATTACACCGCATGAACCGTTTGGCAGATATTTCTTTGCTAGTTCATGATTGCGGTCATTCTCAAGTCCACAGTAGTGTACCCATGCAACTCTAGGGTCGGCAGACAGGAATTCTGCGATGCGCTGTGCGTTCTTGCAATGCTGAGCCATTCGCAGGTGCAGACTTTCCAGTCCCAGATTGATAAGGAATGCATTATGTGGTGACTGTGTACTTCCAAGGTCGCGCATTATTTGTGCCACTAGTTTTGTGGTATATGCCATCTTGCCGAAACTCTTTGTATATGTCAGTCCGTGATAGGATTCGTCTGGTGTGCATAGTCCGGGAAATCTCTCTGCGTTTGCGTCCCAGTCAAAGTTACCGCTGTCTACTACTGCTCCGCCTATTGTTGCAGCATGACCGTCCATGTATTTTGTTGTTGAATGAGTTACGATGTCGCATCCCCATTCAAAAGGTCGGCAGTTAATAGGTGTGGCGAAAGTATTGTCTACAATCAATGGTACGCCGTTTTTGTGAGCTATCTTTGCGAATTTCTCAATATCCAGTACGTTGCATCCTGGGTTTGAGATCGTTTCACCAAACATTGCTTTTGTGTTTGGTTTGAAAGCTTTCATAATGTTTTCCTCACTGTCTTCAGGATTAACGAATGTACATCCTATTCCCAATTTCTTCAGAGTCACTCCAAACAGGTTGAAAGTACCGCCGTATATCTCATTTGACGCAACTACGTGGTCACCTGCTTCGCATATATTAAACAGAGCGTAGAAGTTAGCTGCTTGTCCGCTTGATGTAAGCACAGCTCCCACACCACCTTCCAATGCTGCAATCTTCTTTGCAACAGCGTCATTAGTAGGATTTTGCAGTCTGCTGTAGAAATAGCCATCTTTCTTTAAGTCGAAGAGCATCGCCATTTCTTCAGAATTGTCATATTTGAATGTTGTACTTTGGTACACTGGAACCTCTATTGGTTCTCCGTTTTTAGGTTCCCATCCTGCCCTAACGCAGAGGGTTGAAAGTTTCAGTTCTTTCTTCATCAGTAGTATATCTTTCCGTTGTTTAATTCGTTGTTTGTCATTAATTCATTTGATGACGATGCAAATTTACTAAAAAAACGTGTAAATACTTTTGTTTATATATTATTTTATTATATAAAGTTGCAAAATGATATTATTGCTCTTCTGTTTTCATAAATTCATCAAATAGACTTTTCATGTTTCCTGGAACAATTATATGATGGTTGCCTATTGGATTTGTGAGGAAGTAGTTTGCCTTCTCTGCATTGTCAAGTTGTATCACTTGTTGTGTACGGCATAAGTTTGGTTTAGCTTGACTGCACACTAGTTTTCCCTCTTCGGCGAAGTGTCTGCCAAGATTACCTGAAACCTTGAATATTGTCACAGGACCGTTTTTCATATATCCTCTTATTCCTACGCCTATTCCTGATTCAAAGTGAGTGTCAAATTCATAACGCTCTATCATATTAAATGGTATTGTGCAGTGTGCAAAAAGCATTTCTCCGCTTGTTGGGTTTATATGTGCAGGATTAGCCTGAAAACCAGATACTGAAGCAAGCGAATTTGTTATTGCCATTGATAGCATTGC
>JAGPKZ010000038.1:1166-18616 GCA_018053665.1 Prevotella sp. | reverse complement strand
TTGATAACATCCTCGCATTCATCACGTACAATCTTATACATGTTGTCTACAGAAAGGGCAGGGGCGTTGCTTCTTCTTACAGTTCCGTCTGCACGATAACTAAATCCTGCTGCATAGAGTGCGATGCGTGCACGAAGACCTTTTACAAAAGATTTGCTGACACGTTCTACGTTCTTCGTCTTATCATTAGCGTTAGGCCAAGGCATCATATCTTCAGCTTCCTTTAGGTCAGAAAGTAATCTTACATAGATAGAATCACGATCTGTGCGTTCCTGATACATTGTATTTGTGGACATAGGTTCAAAGCGTGCAGGAACATCTCCCCATGCTTTTATCAAGTCAAGATAAAGTACGGCACGCAGAGTCATACCCTCACCAAGCAATTCTGCCATTTCTGGGCGATTTGCAGGGTCACCATATTGCTTTATGGCATCAATCACCATGTTGGCACGTTCAATACCCTCATAAAACTTTGCATACGCATTGTTTGATGTATTCATTAGTGTATTGTTTGGTGTAGCGTTGTAAGCGCAAATGTCATTCTTTGCACCGTCTGGAGTTTGTGCCAAAGTTGGTACATTTATCATCTCCACATCGGTGTTCATTCCGTAATATGGAATGAAACGACCACGATATGAGTTGGTTTCTCCAAATGACTGGTGAATACCCATTATGGCTGATTCTGCCATTTTCTCTGTATATCCAACAACACTAGGGTCAAGCGAAGATTGGTTTGGTGCATCCATGTCGCAAGAACTTAGTCCGGCTAATGATAATGCAAGTATTGATAGCTTTATATATTTTTTCATTTTTAAATCCTCCTGCGTATTAGAAATTCAAATTCAAACCAATAACAAACTGGCGACTCTTTGGATATCCAGAGTAGTCAACTCCTGGTGTAAGGTTTGTTCTGCGCATTGTTGATACTTCAGGGTCATAGCCTGAATAATTTGTGATGCAGAACACATTATAAGCCGTAACATAGAAACGAAGGCTGTTGATGCCCATTTTGTTTGTAACGAGCTGTGGTATTGTATAGCCAAGTGTCAATGTGTTAAGACGAAGGAATGAACCATCTTCTACAGACCAGTCAGAGAATACCATTCTATCAGTGTATGGAGAAAACTCTGTTGTTGTAGCATTGAGTTCTTTCAATCTTGTAGGGTCGTTTGAAATCAGACCTGTTGTAGGATCAATGTTTGTCCAACGGTTACCAGCTGCCATTGTGCTTAACATGTTACGGTATTGGTATTTACCTGTTGTAGAGAATTCAATTTTGTTGGCATTGTATATATCGTTGCCAACACTGAAATTAAAGTTTGCACTTAAGTCAAATCCATAAGCATGGGCGTTGATACCGAAACCACCTGTGAAATCAGGGTTAGCATTACCAATGATAGTTTTATCGTTTGTGTCAATCTTACCGTCGCCTGCATCTGCAATACCATCACCGTTTGTATCTACTGTTAGTTGGTCTGCCAACTTCATTGAACCAGGACGAATCTGACCTACAACATTAGTGGCATCAGCAACACCACTCTTGAGTACCCACTTCTTCTTTGTTGCGTCATAACCTGTGAAGTCATCAACCTCATAGCGACCAGCAGACTTATAACCATACATCTGACCGACAGAACCTCCAACAGCAATCCAATAATCGTTTCCTATTTCAGATGAAGCCCAGTAGCTTTCTGCACCGAAGTCGTTCATCACACCAAGACTCTTGATTTTAGTCTTGTTGAAACCAATGTTGCCATTGAAGTCCAATCCCCAGTTCTTTGCGTTTACAGCATGCCAAGTGAAAGAAGCCTCAAGACCTTTATTCTCGGTCTTACCCATGTTTCTGTATTGGTAGTCATAACCAGTTCCTGATACAGGGAAGGCGATAAGTAAATCTTTAGTTGTGTTAATGTAGGCTTCAACAGAGCCAGTTAGTTTACCACCCCAAAGAGTGAAGTCAAGACCAAGATTACGTGTAATTGTAGTCTCCCATTTCAAGTCAGGATTTGACATGTATGTAGAAGGTGCCCAGTAGTTGCTGATACCGTTTATCCAAGATGTAGTGTTGTTTTCATACACCTGTGTCAACTGTCCTGATGGAATATTGTTGTTACCAGCAGTACCGTAACTGAAACGAAGTTTCAAGTCGTCAAGCCATTTTGAAGTACTCTTCATGAATGGTTCTGAAGATATACGCCAAGCTGCAGCTGCTGAAGGAAAATATCCCCAACGATTTTCTTTCGCGAACTTAGAAGAAGCATCTGCACGGAAAGTAGCGCTTAAAAGATATTTGTCCTTGAAATTATAGTTTGCACGTCCAAAGAAAGATAATAACTTGTTGTCAGGAGAATAATAGTCCTTAATCATATAAGGTGTACCCTGTGTAGAAAGTCTCCATGCATCTTCTGAATTGTAGTTTACAGGGAAGCCGTGAACAATGTTGGTGTTTACTCTTTCTTTTGTTATGATATACTCATGTCCCAACATCACGTTAAGACTATGGTCTTTACTGTTAAGGAGTTTCTTGAAATCATAACTGATCGTGTTTGTATTGCGGAAACTATGACGGTCAGTCTGCTGCAACTGTGTAGCTGGCATATTCTGATTTTCGCTTGCAGGTACATTCTTTACATAATATGTAGTAGTACCCCAGAATCTCTTGTCATAGTTTGATGTAAGGTCGTAACCGAATTCTGTCTTTGCAGTGAAGTTATCGAATATTTCCCAACCGAAATCACCGGCTAAGTTAAGATTCTTTCTGTTCTGCAAACGATCGTTGTCATAAACAGACTGTACTGGATTATAAAGGTTACCAAAATCGTCGTCACCAGATCCTGAGTCTGAAGTGAGGTCGTTGATAGGGAATGGTGTATATATTACAGAATATTTCAAACGTTTATCTGAATCGTATGAACTTGTGGCATCGTTGGCACCACCACCACGAACGTTAGTCATTGAATATCTAGCTTGTAAATCAAAAGTAGTATTCTTTGTTGGTTTGGTGTTCAACTTTAAAGAGAAGTTATCACGTTTGTAGTTACTTCCAAGCATGATAGCCTTATCGTTCATGTGAGCATAACTGAATGCATACTTCAAGGCATCCGTACCACCGTTAATATTAACATTGTGGTTGAATGTGTGACCAGTACGTCCGAATGTGATGTCCTGCCAATTATTTGTGGCAACATCATCATATAAATCTAAATCCTGATATGAACCAAAGAATTTTTCATAGTTAGATATTGATTCACCACTCTTCAACTGTGCTAGTTCATACTGCCATGTAGCATAATCCCTAGCGTTAAGAACATCTAGTTTTTTAGCGATTTTTTTAAAACTGTAATAAGCGTTATAGCTAACTTTCACTTTACCGCTTTTACCACTCTTCGTTGTAACGAGGATAACACCGTTAGCACCACGAGAACCATAGATGGCTGTTGAAGAAGCATCCTTTAATACAGTGATGTCCTCAATGTCATTTGCAGGAATATCACTGATGCTTTCAACAGGGAAACCGTCTACGATGAATAATGGTTCATTGCTCTGTGTGATAGAACCACCACCACGCACGCGAATCCTCATCTCTGCATCAGGCGAACCTTCTGTTGTCATGATTTGCACACCTGCCATCTTTCCTGTTAACGCTTCTGCAGCGTTGGCAACAGGAACAGCTTGCAGAGCCTCACTATTTACTGTGGCAACAGATCCGGTCAAGTCTTTCTTCTTAACAGAACCGTAACCAATTACGACGACATCATTAAGGCTTGTTGCCTCATCGTCAAGAGTTACTTTAATAGAGTTTTTTCCCGCAACATTTAAGATTTGAGGTTTCATACCAACATATGAAACTTTAACTTTCTTAGTGTTGCCTTTTAGGGTTAATGTAAAGTTACCGTCAACGTCAGTTACACCGCCATTACCTTGTACACCCTGTTCCATAACAGTTGCACCGATAACAGGTTCACCGGAGTTGTCCTTTACTGTACCTTTGATAGTTTGTGCAGATAAGCTTCCGACGCATAAAGACAGAAAGCAAACTAGCACAATTGAAAAATGTTTCAAGTTACCAGACATACGTTTTTTATTTTATTAGATTAGTAAAAATTCACATTCGCAAATGTACTAAAAATATATTAAATATCAAAATAATAAATTGACAATTATATATGAAAAATCGTCAAATCGTTGATTATCAGCGTTATAGTGATAATATTTGTTGCTAATTAATTATAGTTGCAACAAAAAAAGAACTAACCTTTATGGTTAGTTCTTATATGTGTAAAATGTTTGTATTGGTAAAAACTTACTATATTAACATTTTCTATTTTGTTGTGTTTACTTTAACTACTTCACTTGTTTTGTTTTCTGTTTCAATATACAATAGGTAGATTGTTTTTCTCCATTTCTAAACTTGCCCAAATAAATGGTCCTATACCCTTTGCATCATTATCGCGAACTGGTTCTGATATGTAGTATTCAAAACTACCGTCACGTCTGTAGTTTGGTGTCTTAACGTATTTTCCAGGACCAGGACCTAAACCGCTGACAGAACAACATTTTGTTAGACTTATTGTCTTGTCGCCATTTATACGTATAAATTGTTTCAGTATTCCATTGTATGCCTTTATGCCTGCTTTCTGAAAATCAGTAGGGAGGTAACCTTTGCGTACACCTTTTAAAAGAACGTATGAAAACATTGATGATGCTGTGCTCTCAAGATAGTTTTTGTCGCTTTTCACATCCATAACGTCATACCACACACCAGTATTATCATCTTGATAGTTCACAACAGATTTCATCGCCTTGTTCAAAAGCTGTATAACTTCACCACGTCGTGCGTAGTTCTCAGGAAGAGCATCAAGAACTTCTGTCATAGCCATAACATACCAACCAAGAGCTCTAGCCCATGTGTGCTGACTTTGTCCGTTGTCTTTGTTTGCCCAGAATTGTGAATGAGTTTCATCCCATGCGTGTTTCCACAAACCTGTAGATGCGTCATAAGTACGTTTATCTGTCTTTATGATCTGATCTACAGCGTCATCAAAATATTTGTTTGCTTTCTTTGCGCTCATGTTTTGTGCTGCATAAGCTGTGTAGAAAGGTAATCCCATGAATATACCGTCTAGCCAAACTTGATTTGCATAAATTGCTTTATGCCACCAAACTCCTTCTTTTGTACGTGGTTGGTTTTCTAATTGTTTGAATAGCGTCTTTAAAGCCCTGTCTACATTCTTTTCAGGTTGTAAATTGTTCATTCTAAGTATGAACTTAGCTGTGCGGACATTGTCAAGATTAAAGTCCTTATATTCATATCCTGTGATATTGCCATTTGCATCAATCATTGTTGCAGGATATTCTTTCAGATAATTTATGATTTCGGGATTCTTGTATGCTTCATAAGCATCAAGCATAGATTCTTGTTCTATTCCCATTACATAACTCCATTTAGGTTTGGTAGAGAAATCAAGAAGATATGGATGAGCTGCTCTTTTCATCTCTGATGCAACCAACCATTCGCTATAGTTCTTGAAAGGCTTATCGATTAATGCTAATGAACCGTTGATGAAAGTATTCTCGATATTTATATCGTGGCTCATTCCGGTACGCATTACTCCTTTGTCTTGAACACCATTGAATGTGCAGTTCTTTACATTTATATTATATATATTATCTGAGTCATCAAGTCCATTGAGTAATATGCCATATTTACTTTTCTGGCATGTTACATTTTCCATGTACACATTTCTTACCGTAGGGTTGAAACCACGTTTCGCAGCTTCTTTTGGTTCGTAATTCAGATTAATGCGCATTACCGCTTCACGACATTGTCCTACTTCTACATTGCGCATATATATGTTCTCTGTCAATCCTCCACGACATGAGTTTGTCTTTATGCGCAATACGCGTTCCAAGTTTGGTGAATCCATTTTGCAGTTCTCAACAAACACGTTGTTGCATCCGCCAGAGATTTCCGAACCTATTACAACACCACCGTGTCCGTCTTCCATCACGCAGTTTCTTACAATAATGTTTTTGCTTGGAACATTCCATTTTCTTCCGTCGGCATTTCTTCCGCTCTTTATGGCAATGCAGTCGTCGCCTGTATGAAAATTACAGCCCTCTATTATTACGTCTTCGCAGCTTTCTGGGTCACAACCGTCGCCGTTAGGACCATTGTTCCAAACTTTAACACCTCTTACCGTGATGTTTTTTGAAAGCAATGGATGCATAACCCAGAATGGAGAGTTCAGTAGCGTGACATTCTCAATAAGAATACCTTCACATTTATATAGGTTGATTAGTTGTGGACGCATTCCCAAACCCTTCATATTGCGCTTTTCAATAGGAGTTCCGTTTTCTACAAACTCAAATAATTTTGGTCTGCCTACATTTTGATTTTCTGTGATTTTCTCTTTTGCTTTGAACCAATCTTTTCCGCACATCTTCCACCAAGTATTCACACTTCCGTTTCCATCGATAGTGCCTTCACCAGTTATGGCTATGTTTTTCTCGCCATACGCATATATGCAAGGTTGATAGTTCATGCAGTCCATACCCTCCCAACGTGTCTTAACAATAGGGTAGAGACTTGTATCGAAAGCGAATATTATATGTGCGCCTTTCTCCACAACAAGATTAACATTACTCTTTAGTGTGATTGCTCCTGTGTTCCATATTCCTGAGGGTATTATTACCTTTCCACCGCCAGCTTTGGAACATGAAAGAATCGCCTTGTTAATGGCAATCTGATTCTTAGCAGCAGAGAGTTTAGATTCTGCTCCATACTTTGTGATTATAAAACTCCGATTTGGAAACTCCGGTTGTTTTACTCTTTGTTCAATCTGTTTGTATGTATTGTCATTCCATCCTTGCGCAGCAATGGCGATAGGACATAACAGTAGTGCAAACAGGATAGTTTTAAAACATCTCATGATATAAATTGTTTATTCTATTATTTTTTTGATTTATATTTTAAGTAGTGAAAACCTTTGAAAGAAAAACTGATTATAGGTCTTCGCAGACATAATATGCAGTAGTCGAAATGTCTTTTCTGCTTTTTCACAATGCAAATATAGAAAAAATATATTTATTTAATGCTCAATATTCGTTTAAAATACATTACTTTTTGTTAAGTGGTTGATTTCTAATCAATTATGGGAACAAGAAAACGAGAAAAAATAAACCTTAGTATGATTGAAAATAGAAGTGAAAAATAATTGTTGATATTAAATTTTGTGTTAAATACCAAATTTATATGTTATAAAATTTGCTTTTTCAATTTATATAATTTATATTTGCCACATATTTTTAAGATTTAGATTTTTTCTAAATCGCCCTTGAGGTTGGATGCATCCTGCGCCAACCTCTTTTTTATTGTTAAAAATTTGCCAATACCGAAAAAACATTTTATCTTTGTAGCAATTAATACTTTAAAAGCAATAAAACCAATTCGCCTATTGAAGCAATTTTACTTGGAATTTTAAACATTTACAAGATGAAAAATCAAGCCGTTATGACTGATGAAGAGTTGGCATTATCTTATGTCAATGGAGACAATAGAGCTTTTGACGAATTGTTATTGCGTAATCAGTCTAAAATATTTTCTTATATTCTGTTCGTGGTCCGTGATCGCGATACAGCTGATGATATTTTCCAGGAAACCTTTGTTAAAGTTGTTGTTAAGCTTCAACAAGGTAAGTATATTCCAAGTGGAAAATTCTCAGCATGGGTATTGCGTATAGCGCATAACGTGATAATGGATCTTTATCGCGGACAGAAATCACAAAAGATTATAGATGCTGTTGATGACAACGATCTTTCAAATATTGCCGGAAGCGATATGATTATCGGTAATGTAGAAAATCAGTTTGTGAATACTCAGGTGCTGAGTGATGTTAGGAAAATGATGAATCTACTTCCTACCACTCAACGTGAGGTCGTCTATATGCGCTATTTTCAGCAGATGTCATTCAAAGAGATTGCTGATACCACCAATGTAAGCATAAACACAAGTCTGGGACGTATGCGTTATGCTATTATAAATTTAAGAAGAATGGCAAGAGAGCATGATTTAGTTCTTCAGCTTGTCTAAATATTCTTCAATGATTTTATTGTTGATATAGGGTCTGAACTTTTGAATACGTAACTTCCGCTTACCAACACGTCAACTCCTGCTTTTACTAGTATGGGAGCAGTTTTTGCATTTACGCCTCCATCAACTTCTATAAGTGTATCTGTTCCGGCATCGTCAATCATCTTGCGAAGTCTTTTGACCTTTTGAATGGTGTTCTCAATAAATGTCTGTCCACCGAAACCCGGATTTACGCTCATCAGCAGTACCATGTCTACGTCACCGATAATGTCTTCAAGCATACTTACTGGCGTTGCTGGATTTAAAGTTACAGCAGCCTTCATACCCGCATTGTGAATTTGCTGTACTGTGCGATGTAGATGCGTGCAAGCCTCATAGTGCACATTCATTATCATTGCACCAAGTTTCGCTGTTCGTTCAATATATTTTTCTGGATGCATAATCATGAAATGTACGTCAAGCGGTTTCTTGCAAATCTTACTTACGGCTTCGATAATAGGGAAGCCGAAAGATATGTTTGGAACAAACTCGCCGTCCATCACATCCAAATGCAACCAGTCTGCCTCACTTCTGTTAATCATTTCTATATCTTCCTGTAAATTCAGAAAGTTAGCCGACAACAATGAGGGCGATACCAATGTTTTCATCTTCAAGTGGTTTTAAATATTAGTTAAGACAAAATACCTCTTTTTTACCATTTACCGTTATCACCCGATAGGTATAGGCTATTTGCCTTATAATGTTTAACGTCTTTTCAGATGGTTGGGCTTCTTTTTGAGTAAAATACTTCATAGGCACTCTGCATTTATTATTATTATATTATTGAAACGCATTATACTTGGTATTATTGTGTTCTTAACGATAAAATATGTGCTGTTTCGTGATACATATCCCTATACATTATTATATAAAAATGGCTTTTGCTTTGTTTATAATAGGTTTGGAAATCTGTAAATACAAACTTGTGCAGATCTTATCAAATAAGTATATCTGTAGTTTTGTATATACTGCATAATTAGCTAATGAATATTTTTCTTGCATTTTTTGTTTTAAATTGTTTGCAGAATAAAAAAATATCAGTATATTTGCAATCGAAACAAATAAATAAAAGCAAAATGAATAATATGGTATCTACATCATGGTGGTGGCGTTTCTCAAGATTTAACAAGTCGTGAGCTACGAAGCCGTGTAGATATATATATTAATGATATACAAATAGGCCTGTCGTTCTTACGACAGGTCTATTTTGTTTTAACGACATGTAATGACAATATAAAAAATATATGATTATGGCAATGAAGGACATTTTAAATCGCATGCTCAATCATGAAGAGTTGACACGCGAAGAGACTAAAAACATTATTTTGGGTATCACCAAGAGTGAATTCCCAGAAGAACAGATAACGGCTCTTCTTACAGGATTGCAGATGAGAGGTGTTACTGTAGAGGAATTATTGGGTTTCCGTGACGGCATTCTTGAAACAGGAGTTCCTGCTATTCTTGATTGTGACCGCTATATAGATGTAGTCGGTACTGGTGGTGACCGTAAAAATACATTCAATATTTCAACCACATCATGCTTTGTTATTGCCGGAGCTGGATATAAGGTAGCTAAACATGGTAACTTTGCCGCTACATCAGTGAGTGGTGCTTCTAATGTTATTAAGAATCACGGTGTTGAGTTTACTGATGATTTGGATAAACTTAATCGTTCAATGGACGAAGCCAACATCGTTTATTTGCATGCTCAACTCTTTGCAAAGGCAATGAAGTTTGTCGGTCCTATCCGAAAAGCATTGCAATTTCCTACCGTGTTTAATCTTCTAGGTCCTTTGGTTAATCCTTCACAGCCAAAATGCCAACTTCTAGGTGTTGCCAATCTCGACCAGATGAGATTATATAATCAGGTTTATCAGAAGATAGGTATTGATTACGCAATCGTTAACAGCATTGATGGTTATGACGAGATTTCGCTTACAGGAGATTTCAAGGTGTCTACAAACGATTATGAAAAGATATTTTCACCTTCTGATTTAGGCTTTAAGATTGCTCAGCCTGATGAACTTCAAGGTGGTGCAACTGAGCAGGAAGCTAAGGAAATCTTTGATGCCGTACTTGAAAACAGAGCACTTGAGGCACAGAAGAATATTGTTCTTGCCAATGCTGCATTTGGTATTCAGGTAATGGAAAATGGCAAGAAGAGTATTGAAGAATGTATTGATATTGCCCGTGAGAGTATAGACAGTGGTGCTGCTCTTTCTACATTCAAAAAGTTTGTTGCACTTAATTCTTAACGAAATAGTATATATTATATGGATATTCTTGAAGAAATAGTTGCTCATAAGCGCATAGAAATAGAACAGCGCAAGCAGTTTATCGCTCCACGTCAATTGTATGGAATGGTGGCTCAGAAGTTGGACGAGAAGCAAGCTACAACAACAACGTTTGTTACCGCATTGATGGAATCAGAAACAGGTATCATTGCCGAGTTTAAACGCAAGTCTCCAAGTAAGGGGTGGATAAACAAGGATGCCAAGTCTTCTGTTGTTCCTTTGTCTTATCAGAAAAATGGTGCAACAGCACTTAGCATATTAACAGATATAGATTATTTCGGAGGTTATGATGAGTTTATACAGGATGCAAGAGCTACTGGCGTGACAATACCTATATTATATAAGAACTTTGTCATAGACGAGTATCAACTTTTTCAGGCTCGTTTCTGTGGAGCTTCAGCCGTATTGTTAATTGCTGCATGTCTTAGCAAGTCTGAATGTAAATCTCTCATGTCATTGGCACATGAATTAGGACTTGAAGTGCTTTTGGAAATGCACGATAAGCATGATCTTGAATATGCTGAATTGCAACCTGATATGTATGGTATAAACAATCGCAATCTAGGCAGTTTTGTTACAGATGTAGACAATAGCTTTAGAATGGCAGAACAGTTGCCAACAGATGTTTGTAAAGTTAGTGAAAGTGGAATTAGCAATCCTAAGACTTTGAAGGCATTGAGAGAAGTTGGATATAATGGTTTCTTGATGGGAGAGTGCTTTATGAAGACACAAGATCCAGGAGAGGCTTTGAATAAATTTATTTGTAATCTATAATTACTAGTATATGATAATAAAGGTTTGCGGAATGCGCAATACTGGCAATATACGTCAGGTGGCTGAATTAGATATAGACATGATGGGCTTTATATTTTGGCAGAAATCAAGTCGATATGTGCGTATGATTTCCAGTAAAGTTGGTACAATGCCAGATTATAGTTCAGAGCGTTATCATCAACTTTCAGACGGAAAGGCTATTGTAAACGCAGGAAATAATCCCAAGCGTGTAGGCGTTTTTGTTGATGATATGCCTCAGAATATCGTTACTCGCATCTATAATTACAATCTTGATTATGTGCAGTTGCATGGTAATGAGAGTGTTGTTATGATAGATAATCTGGTAAAGACCGTTGATCCAGACATTCACAAGAATATAAAAATAATAAAGGCATTGAGTATAACCACTCCTGAAGATATTGATAAATATAAGGAATATGAGGGACATGTAGATATGTTTCTATTCGATACCAAATGTGATACAGTCGGTGGAAGTGGCAAACATTTTGATTGGTCGTTGCTTGAGCGTTATGATGGGAACACTCCTTTCCTGCTTAGTGGCGGAATAGGTCCTGATGATGTAGAACGGGTAAAGAACTTTCATCATCCAAAGTGTGTAGGTATAGATATTAATAGCAGATTTGAGACTGAACCGGCAATGAAAGATGTAGATCTTTTGCGTACATTCATCTCACAGTTAAAAGGCGTATGAATAAAATTAATAAACTTTTCAGTGAAGTAAAAGACCGCAAGTTGTTGTCTCTTTACTTTTGTGCAGGTTATCCAACTCTTGAAGGTACAGCCGATGTAATAATGACTTTGCAGAAGCGAGGCATTGACATGATCGAAGTTGGTATTCCTTTTAGTGATCCTCTTGCTGATGGTCCTGTCATTCAGTCGGCTGCAACAAAGGCTCTAAAAAATGGTATGACTCTTAGTAAGTTGTTTGCTCAACTCGCCGAAATCAAGAATCAGGTAAATATTCCATTGGTTATGATGGGCTATCTCAATGTCATCATGTATTATGGCATAGAGAAATTCTTTAAGAGTTGTGTCGAAAGCGGAGCAAGTGGTTGCATTATCCCTGACCTTCCTTTCAAGGATTATCTTGAAGTCGTGAAACCTATTGCTGATAAATATGACATACGTGTAATCATGATGATCACTCCTGAAACAAGTGAGGAGCGCATTCGCTTCATAGATGATAATACTGATGGATTTATTTATATGGTAAGTTCTGCAAGTATCACCGGAGCGCAGAGTAATTTCAATGATGATAAGGTTGCTTATTTCGAGCGCATAAATGCCATGAATTTAAAGACCCCACGCATGATAGGATTTGGAATAAGTAATAAACAGACTTTGGAGAGTGCACAGAATAATGCTTCGGGTGCTATCATTGGAAGTAAGTTTGTTACCTTACTTAATGATACTGGCAGCCCAGAGATAGCAATAGATAAACTGTATGATGCTTTAAAGAAATAAGTTATGAATAAACCAGATAAACAAGGATTCTACGGACAGTTTGGCGGTGCCTATGTTCCAGAGATATTATATAAATGTGTACACGATCTTCAGGATGCGTATATTCCAATCATAGAGAGCAAGGAGTTTCAAGACGAATACTATCAGTTGCTGAAAGATTATGTCGGTCGTCCTTCTCCTTTGTATTATGCAAAGCGAATGAGTGAGAAGTATGGCTGCAAACTCTATCTTAAACGTGAGGACCTTAATCATACCGGTGCTCATAAGATAAACAATACAGTCGGTCAGATTTTGATGGCAAAGAAGATGGGCAAAAGTCGTATCATTGCCGAAACAGGAGCTGGACAGCATGGTGTAGCCACTGCTACCGTGTGCGCACTGATGAATATGGAATGTGAGATATTCATGGGCAAAACTGATGTTGAACGCCAGCATACCAATGTAGAACGCATGCGCATGTTGGGTGCTAAAGTGCATCCTGTCACAACAGGAAACATGACCCTTAGTGATGCTTGTTCCGAGGCAATACGTGACTGGTGTTGTCATCCTCAAGACACATTCTATATTGTCGGTTCTACGATGGGACCACACCCTTATCCTGATATCGTTGCAAGAATGCAGAGTGTGATATCAAAGGAACTTAAATGGCAGCTTGAAGAGAAGATAGGTCGTGACTATCCTGATTATCTTATCGCTTGTGTTGGTGGAGGTTCTAATGCTGCGGGTACAATATATCATTATGTTGATGACTCACGTGTGAAGATGGTTCTTGCAGAAGCTGGTGGACATGGAATAGATACTGATTACACTGCTGCCACCATGCACTGTGGTACAGAGGGTATTATTCATGGAGCCCGTACACTCGTTATGCAGACTGATGATGGACAGATTAAAGAGGCGTTCACTATTAGTGCTGGTCTTGATTATCCTGGCATAGGACCAATGCATGCACAACTTGCCAAAAGCGGTCGTACAAAGGTGTTTGCTATTAATGATGATGAGGCTATATATGCAGGATACGAACTTACTCGCATGGAAGGTATCATACCAGCTATTGAGAGTGCACATGCTGTTGCTACATTGAAGAAGCTCACCTTTAAACCTGATGACATCGTTGTGTTGACAGTCAGTGGTCGTGGAGATAAGGATGTGGAGACATATCTAAGTAATAAGAAAATGGCTAAAGAATATGGAGATTTTTAATTATACCACACATACTGAGAAGATTCTTGCCGATCTTTATACACCCGTTGCTGTGTATATGAGGTTGCGCGACATCTATCCTCAAAGTGCATTGATGGAGAGTTCTGATTATCATGGAAATGATAATTCCAGAAGTTTCATCGGCATTCACCCAATGGCTAACATTCAGGTGGCTCATGGCGTTATCCGTAGCACATACCCTGACGGAACCGTTGACGAAAAGGTTATCGACACGTCTGTAAAGGGTAGCGCAAAGGAAGCTGTTGCCGATGCCATAAATGATTTCATCGGTCATTTTAATGTTGAAGGTGAAGGTAAAGACTTCTGTGGTCTTTATGGTTATACCACTTTCAATGCCGTTCGCTATTTTGAAGACATCGATGTAAAGGATGCTACGATGGAAAAGAATGATGCTCCCGACATCTATTATATAATGTATAGGGATGTTATTGTTTTCGACCATTTCAACAACAGTATGCAGATTGTAAGTTTGGCTGAAGACTCTTCTGCCATAGCTGATATTTTGCGTGCTATGAATAAGCAGAATATAAAGCCATATAGTTTCAAACCTGTTGGCGATACTACATCTACTCTTACCGATGATGAGCATAAGGCTAATGTGCGCCGTTGTGTTAAGCATTGTCTGCGTGGAGATGTATTTCAGATTGTCATCTCTCGTCGTTTCATCCAGAGATACGAGGGTGACGATTTTAAGTTGTATCGTGCTTTGCGTTCTATAAATCCAAGTCCATACCTGTTTTATTTTGATTTCGGAGGCTTCCGCATATTCGGATCGTCTCCTGAAACTCATAATCGTATCGTTGGTGACAAGGCATATATTGATCCTATTGCGGGAACAACAAAGCGTACTGGCGATATAGAACAGGATAAGAAGAATGCGATATTTTTGCGTAACGATCCAAAGGAGAATGCCGAACATGTGATGTTGGTTGATTTGGCACGTAATGATTTAAGCCGTAATTGCCATGACGTGAAAGTTGATTTCTATAAGGATATGCAGTTTTATAGTCATGTGATACATCTTGTAAGTCGTGTTAGCGGAACGCTTAATGAAGGTGCAAATAGCATCAGAGAGTTTATTGATACTTTCCCAGCCGGAACATTAAGCGGTGCTCCAAAGGTGCGCGCCATGCAGATTATTTCAGACTTGGAACCGCATAATAGGGGAGCTTATGGTGGTTGTATCGGTTTCATCGGACTTACTGGTGAACTCAATCAGGCAATCGTCATCCGTACTTTCATCAGCCGTAATGGTGAGTTGTGGTTTCAGGCAGGAAGTGGCATCGTTGCTAAGAGTAATGATAATTATGAGTTGGAAGAGAGTGACAATAAATTAGGAGCATTGGTAAAGGCAATTCATATTGCCGAGAACCTTTAGTTGGTACTATATTATTGCATCACTATTTATATTAATTTTTATGAGTGAATATTATAATAGAATAGAAACTTCTGCCGATAATGAAAAGGTTGATGGCAAGAAGATAGTTATCATTGATAACTATGATTCATTTACATATAATCTTGCGCATCTTGTAAAAGAGTTGGGCGCTGAAGTTACAGTATATCGTAATGATAGGTTTCAGTTGAATCAACTTGAGACGTTCGATAAGATTATTCTCAGTCCTGGACCTGGTATTCCTTCAGAGGCTGGTCTGCTTCTTGACGTTATTAAGCATTATGCGGGACGCAAGTCAATGCTAGGAGTGTGTCTTGGACATCAGGCTATCGCTGAGGCTTTTGGTGGCAAGTTGATTAATCTTGATGAAGTTTATCATGGTGTAGCAACTCCGATAACACAGTTTGGTAATGATGAAATCTTTGCAGGACTTCCAAAGCGTTTTGATGTAGGTCGCTATCATAGTTGGGCTGTAGATAAAACTGGATTCCCTGATAGCCTTGAGGTTACGGCTGTGAGTGATGATGGCTGCATAATGGGATTGAAACATAAGCACTATGACATTCATGGCATCCAGTTTCATCCAGAGAGTGTGCTTACTCCCGAAGGCAAGAAGATTGTAGGTAATTGGCTTGATATGTGATATTAAACAAAATGGCAAACTTGTTTATCGCTGTTATGCGTAAGCAAGTTTGCCATTTATTATATTATTGCTGCTTTATTTAAACAGTTTCATCACGTTTTCCACTACAGGTGCCATGTCATAATATTTATATTCGGCAAGTCTTCCACCAAATATCACGTTGCTTTCCTTTGCAGCCAGCGTGCGATATTTCTCAGCGAGTTCATTGTTTATCTTGTCGTTTACAGGATAATATGGTTCCATTCCATTTTTCCATTCTGTAGAATATTCTTTTGATACAACCGTCTTTGGGCAGTCATTTATCTTTTGTCCGAACATCTCGAAATGCTTGTGCTCAATCACGCGTGTGTAAGGCACTTCTGCTTCCGTATAGTTTATCACAGCATTTCCCTGATAGTTAGGTTTGTCTATGATTTCCTGTTCAAATCTTACTGTACGGAAGTTTAGTTTTCCGTATTTATAATCATAGAACTCGTCAATCTGTCCTGTGAAAACTATCTTTCCGAAGCTGTAAGAATTGTTTCCAAGAGCTGTATTCTTTGATGCGTCAAGAGTGAAACTTCCGTCTTCGTTTTTATTGATATCGTTTCTTAAATCAAAGAAATCAATGTTTTTATGACATTCCACGCCATCAAGTAATCCGTCAATAAGTTTATTATATCCACCGATAGGAATACCCTGATAGGTGTCATTGAAGTAATTATTGTCGAAAACCATTCTTACAGGAAGTCTTTTAATGATGAAAGCCGGCAACTCTGTGCATTTTCTTCCCCATTGCTTCTCTGTATATCCCTTGATAAGTTTCTCGTATATATCTTTCCCGATAAGAGTTTGAGCCTGTTCTTCAAGGTTTCTTGGTTCTGTAGCACCTTCTGCTTTCATCTTAGCTACAGCTTCCGCTTTCTGCTCATCAATTTTAGCCTGAGCTTCATCCGGTGTTGTTACTCCCCACATCTGGTAAAATGTGTTCATGTTGAAAGGCAAGTTATAAAGTTTACCCTTATAATTTGCTACTGGAGAATTTGTGTATCTGTTGAACTCCACAATAGAGTTAACGAAATCCCATATATCTTTGTTGCTTGTATGGAATATATGTGCACCATATTTGTGTACATTAATACCTTCAATCTTTTCGCAATATATATTTCCTCCAAGTTGAGTACGCTTGTCAATCACTAGACATTTCTTGCCTTGTTTTTTTGCCATGTAGGCGAATGTGGCTCCAAAAAGTCCGGAACCAACTATAAGGTAATCATATTTTTCCATTCAGATTATATTTATCTTGCTATCAAAATAACTGATTTGTTATAATGATTTTATCGTTTCTTCAGACAGCCCAGTAGCTGCTGCAATTTGTTCATAGGACATTCCCATGGCTTTCATGTTCTTGGCAGCTTCTTGCAATCCTTCTGCTTTACCTTTGAGTAATCCTTTTTGTAATCCTTCGGCTTTACCTTTGAGTAATCCTTTTTGTAATCCTTTGGCTTCACCTTCAAGCCATTG
>JAGPKZ010000038.1:0-1066 GCA_018053665.1 Prevotella sp. | reverse complement strand
ACCACTCATCACAGCCAATGTATCACGATATTTTTTAATGCTCTCGTCGTATTTAATACGGTCAGCCTTACTCATTGACGCAATGTCAACAATCTGCTCAAGTTTCTTGAATACCGATTTCTGTGCCATAAGTTACAATTTGTTTAATGTTACAATCAAAATAACTGATTTGTTATAAAGATTTTATCGTTTCTTCAGCGAGCCCAGTAAGTGCTGCAATTTGTTCATAGGGCATTCCCTTGGTTTTCATGTTCTTGGCAACCTTAGCTATGCCTTCTTGCAATCCTTCCTCTTTACCTTCAAGCCATTGACCACTCATCACAGCCAATGTATCACGATATTTTTTAATGCTCTCGTCGTATTTAATACGGTCAGCCTTACTCATTGACGCAATGTCAACAATCTGCTCAAGTTTCTTGAATACCGATTTCTGTGCCTTGAATGGCAATCTGTTTAATGTTTCCATATTCTTTAAAACATAAATCCAACGTTCAAAATCATTATCACATTCTTCCTCTTCTTTTTTGAAAGAAGGAAGCTCTAAGAAGATGAAACGCATTTTATCACTGAACAGTTTATGCGTTTCCTTGTTCGCCAATATGATGTCTCGGCGCATTGCCTCTATTCCCTGTTCAAGGTGGAAGTTGATGAAGAATACTCCATATACTGCCTTTACATCATATTGCCATGTAGACCCTTTCTCTCCCTGTCGTGCAATTGCGTTTGAAAGGTAATATAGGGCACGATCCTTGAAAAAAGGTTGTGACTTGTTCTGCATCTCGACTATTATCTTTTCACCTGTCACTGTCTCGCAATACACATCGTAAATCAAAGAACGATCTTCTTCTGTTACGCCAAGTTGTTCCTTGTCTAGGAACTGTATATCTGTTATCTCACGTTCGCCGATTAATAAGTCATTTAGAAAGTCTATCAGCAGGTCTTTTGTTATTTCCTGTCCGAAGATCTTTTTGAATCCCATGTCGGTAAACGGGTTAATGAATTGATACTTCTTTTTATCTTCTGTTGTTTCCATTTCTGGTATTATATATCTTAATCTTATGCAAAG
>JAGPKZ010000102.1 GCA_018053665.1 Prevotella sp. | reverse complement strand
GAAAGATTCTCTATCCTTATTTGCGTAGGATCACTATCATAATCTATCACAGCCTGATTACCGAAACGAGTATAATAATATTCTGCATTAAGTTTAAGGGTCTTTCCAAACAAAGGAATATTAAATGCACTGCTTGCACTATAATTCCATGCGCTTTCTTGTCCCAAATCTCCAATCACGAGTTGTCGTCCACTACTAAGCAGATAATTATTCTCTGCCAAAGCATGAACAGTTCTGTATCCCTTTCCCGCTGATAAGCGGAAGCTGAATATTTCATTTGGAGCAAATCTCACATGAAAACGTGGCGTGATAAACGTTCCAAACATACTACTATGATCAGCACGAATACCTGCCATTGCTACTATTTTATCTGATAGCGTATAGGTGTATTGTGCATATATTCCGGGAGTTGTCTCCTTTTCGTTATGAGCATCCAATCCAGCATTAGCAATGCTTTGTCCAAAATAGTCGTGATTTATCGACATACCTAATGAAAGGTTGTGACTAGACGTGAAATTCGTCTCAAACATCATCTGAGCATAGGCATTCTTTTGATTCACGTTATATTGCTTATCACCATACAAGGCATCACTCTGATGCATAGAAACATTAGCCATCACAGCGATGTTTGTTCCATGAGTCTTGTCCAGAATAAACGCATTTTTGATATATCCCTCATATCGATTGTTTTTAATATCGATATTGTACATACGTCCAGTGTTCATAATCGAATGATTAGTTTGTCCACCTTCTCGTTCCTCGTTTATAATGCCAACACCAGCATGAAAAATATCTTTATCACTCTTTATAACCCACCTGTTCTGAATATTCCATTGCTTCACATTAGGATTATCAAGAAAGCCATCATGGTTGTCATCATGCTGTCCATAGTCTTTCTGCTGATGCACTAACAATTCTGTACTTACTTTCTTGTTTACGTGTATATTAGCATCAGCATTAAACTCTTGACGACTCAAAGTATTTCCATACAGATTTAAAGTGAGTCCCTCTTCAGCCTCAGGCTTAAGATATTCCACATCAATCTGTCCTGTTATACCTTCATATCCATTTTTCACAGACGACAGTCCTTTTGACACCTGTATACTGTTTATCCATGTTCCGGGCACATAATCCAGAGAATATGGAAGTGCTGCCCCACGGAAGTTAGGCATATTTTCTGTCATCATCTGCACGTATGTACCACTAAGTCCCAATAGTTTTATTTGTTTGGCTCCGGTAGCAGCGTCAGAGTAATTCACGTCAACAGAAGGATTGGTTGTAAAGCTCTCCCCAAGATTACAGCATGCAGCCTTAAAAAGTTCTTCTTTATTTACCTTCAAACTGTTTATAGCTCCGCTCATCCTACTTGTTCCCGGACGACGTGCCGTTATTGTAACATCACTAATATGTTGCAATTTCATCGTATCTGTTTCCACAGAATCATTGGCATTCCCAAATGCGGGTAGCCCAAGCATAATTGCAATGCCTGTAAATATATATTTCATCTTATTTTTAATTTTGATATTATACCATGAGTTTTCATGAAACTACCCTCTAAAGGCAATTCCACTACATAAAAACTGATAACATCAAAATCAAATGCGCAAGACTCGAATAAAGCTCAGATACTCTCGAGGTGGACCACCTCTTACCAAATTGAATATCCGAACTATAAGTTTGTTTTGAATACAAAATAACCATTCAGCAACAATGGTTGGAATAATGGCGAGAAGTGGTTGAACTGCATTAAAATCATAATCAATGCTATGAGCAGCATTCGAAGGCGACAACTGCACATGTTCAACGCTCATACAGTCAGAAGTTGGAGAACATCCCATATTGGATTTATCCAGACATGTCACAGCTCTCACGTCACCACTATGCATACAGCGCACTACATTAAAGCCCGGTCCCATTAAAAGAACGGTCATCGACAGTAGCACTGACATCAATATGTGGATATACTTCTTCATTTCAGTTGCAAAGATACAGCATTTATTGCGAAACTGAAATACCATATAATAGGTATTTTCATTATTTGGTGCAAAAAACAAGAAGAGGATATTATATCATTATACCTTTCTATTACGTATACGATAGTAATTGCGTCGTGTGAGCAGTTTCTTACTTATAAAAGTAACGGCTGTACCTGTAATAAGAGCAGCTATAACAGTCCCCTCTCTAACACCCTGAATATGTTTAGACATTATAAGAGATATCACTACTGCCAAAATAACTAATACAATGTCAAACTTACGTTTGATATTGCCAAATTCTTTATCATAACGATCAGAAGCGTATTTAACAAAACCCTCTGCACTCATCATGACCACATTAGACTTTACCTCAAGCACAACAGCTGTTGACTGAATAAGACAACCTATAAGCAAAAGAACAATTGATGCAAAGTAACTATTTGGTGTGATATTATGACATAGATACATATTACAATCTATAAATGCACAAAAAACAAATGAAAATGGCAACTGCAATATAATCTCCAGTATTTTCTTTCTTGAAGACATTCCTCGTATTAGCCAAAACTGACCTGCTATAAGAAATATGTTTAGAATAAATGTGCATGTGCCTAATGATAAAGCAGTGTTAAGACTCAATACATAATTTAAACTTGATATAGGGGTTGTGCCTAGCGCTGAACGAATTATTAAAACTATACCTAAACTCAACAAATACAAACCTACGGTAAATATAGGATACCTTGCTAAAATTTTCTTCATTTATTATTATCCTTTACGGTATGCAAAGGTAATGAAAAAATATTAAAATAACGAGCTTTTCCCTATCTTAGTGATTGCTATTACAACGATTTAATTACGACGATTTTTTAAATTTCGGGAAAGAGTAGCTTCTACGAAGCAACAGCATTCTCCCGCAGATAGCGCTGATTCCCGCAGATATTTCCTCGCTGCATATATCCACACGATATGCTGGGAGCAGACTCATTTCTATAAACAGTCTTTCTCTGCGTAACTCAGCGCTATCTGCGGGAGACCATGTAGTTCTCGTTGATGTACCTAAAGTTCTAATATATCAGAAGGCTTTTCAAGTTCATATTTACATGGTATTTTCTTTTTACCATTACTCCAAGTAGCTAGTGCAAAATCGACATGTGAGTTTGCAGCACATTGACTATCATAAGCAGCATCCCCTATATAAAGAGTTTCCGATGGCTTAGCTCCGGTTCTCTCAAAGTAAGCTAGTATTGGATCTGCAGAAGGTTTTGGATTAACCGTATCAGTAACACAAATAGCAACATCAAAGAAGTGAAAAATTTTGCATAAAGCATCATCGTTATTTAACTCATCACGTGTGCGTGAAGTAATCAGTCCCAATTTATAATGCTTTTGCTTTAGCTCACTAATAACTTCTTCTATCCCATCAAACAAGGTTATTTCGTTTCTATGCTCCTGAAAATGCTTACTCCATAGTTCAAATGCTTCTTCCGGATTTTCTATTCCCAATTTCTGCATAGTAGTAACACCAGGTATTCCTAATACAAAGTTCAGTTCATTTGTCTCATAATGCCTATCCAGAAGTTCTTGAATTGTCTGTTGCCATGTATTTATTACAGCACTTTCGTTGTCAACCAAAGTGCCGTCTATATCAAATAAAATATGTTTGTATTTCATATCAATGTTTTTTGTATATTCCAAAAGATTTAGCTGAGCAATGCTAATACAGCTTATTCTGCGTTAATTCCCTGCTATATGCACGAATAGTGCAAATTTAGGTGTTTTTTTCAGATTTCAAACCTATTATAATAAAAAAGTAACATGTTCTCTAGTAATTAGATTATCCAACCAGCAAAATGGATTAATTCTATTTTAAATTCTCCCGCTGATTTCGCAGATTACCGCAGATGGTCTCCTCTACATGTATCCAGACTATCTGCTGAAAGCAGATTCATTTACCCAAACAGTCTTTCCTCTGCGTTATCTGCGGGAGAATAAACACACATTGTCGTGAAATAACACTTCCCCCTAACCATACGGAATGGGGAATATAGTATTATTTTGTTTTCTTAAACAAAAATATTTTTATTAGATCTATTTTGAATAATGAGTCATATTCTTGCCAGATCACGGTTGTGATATATTCGTTTTTAGGCTCGAATTTAAATGTTTCAGTTCCGCTATCATATCCCTAAGTATCTAATTCTTTACATACAGCAAGAGATAATAAGGTTAGTAATAGTTCTTTTCCTGTTTCTATGAAATATTTTCAAAGAGTAACCAGAGGTTTAATATTGTAACAATGCCAGCTAGAGAATACAGGAAAGCAGAATTCCATGGTTTGTTCGCGTATTTACCCATCACCTGCTTGGAAGATGTAAGGCTCACCTGCAGAAAGACCGTGAACGGTAGTTGAATACTGAGTATCATTTGTGATATCAGTAGGCACTGGAATGGATTGCTGATAAAGAAAATTATCAATAGCGATATGCCGAGAGATAGGCAGATACCGATGATGGAGTGAGAGTCATGGATATTGTATGACTCACCAAAAAGACCTGCAAAGATGCTTCCAGCAGCCATACCACTGGTAATGGTGCTTGATATGCCGGCTAGCAGAAGCGCTATTGCAAAGATGTTTGCTGCGCTATTGCCAAGTAAAGGCGTGAGTAGCGACTGTGCCTGGGACAGTTCTTCTACATGGATACCATTATGAAAGAATGTAGCTGCTGCAAGCAAAATCATAGCGCTATTTATCGCCCAACCAACAATCATAGAAAATAATGTGTCAAAAAACTCATATTTCAGCGTTTGTTGAATGTACTTGTCTGATCGTTTGTGGATTTGACGACTTTGAATGACTTCTGAATGCAAAAACAGATTATGAGGCATAATCACAGCGCCGAGCACGCTCATGATAATCATCATACTGCCTTGAGGTATGCTTGGTACTACCCATCCGTGTGTGGCTGCACCCCAATCTATATGCACAAGGAAAAGTTCATAGATAAATGAGAGTCCTATCACGGATACAAATTCGATGATGCCACGCTCTATTCTTTTATATGAATTAGTGAAGAGCATGATCATTACTACTATCGTGACGAGTATAGATCCCCAGATAATAGGTATATTAAATAGCATCTGCAGGGCGATGGCACCTCCGAGAATCTCTGCCAGTGAAGTGGAGATACTTGCGAGTACTGCTGTAATGATAATCGGACGTCCGATATATTTAGGCGTATATTTATCAGCAGCCTCACTAAGGCACAATCCTGTGACAATGCCAAGATGGGCGACGTTATGCTGTAGTGCAATCAGCATGATGGTAGAGAGGGTGACTACCCAAAGAAGTGAATATCCGAAGTAAGAACCTGCGGCGAAATTACTTGCCCAGTTACCCGGATCGATGAAACCTACAGTGACCAGCAGTCCTGGTCCAATGTATTTGAATATGTCAAACCCACCCAACACTCGCGGGTGTGCCTTGCTCTTTAGTTCTTTTATTATGTTCATCATGGTTGCGAAGATACAAATAAATTTTGAATGATATGTAATCTTTACAGAAAAATACTAACTATTGATGATGTGATTTGCCTGAAAGTAAACAAAGACTTGTCCGATGACTAATTTATTTGTTCCCCCCTGCTACATTTTCTCTGCGACCATCTGCGCTATCTGCGGGAGAATATTCACATAAGAGTACTCAATCAATCGGCAAAGAAGAAACCCCAATGT
>JAGPKZ010000006.1 GCA_018053665.1 Prevotella sp. | reverse complement strand
ATGCTTTTGCTTATGCAGACAACAGTGTTGGAAACTTTATTTCATTCCTGAAGAAAAGCGGACGCTGGAAGAAGTCATTAGTTATCCTTGTTCCTGATCATTTGGGATGTTATCCTGAGGGTATTAGTAATTTTGAGATTAAACGATACCAGATTCCTATGATTTGGCTTGGTGGAGCGATAGACTCACCACAAAAGATAAATGTATATGGTTCGCAGCAAGATATAGCAGCTACTTTGCTAGGACAGTTGAAACTGAACCATTCTGACATAAAGTTCAGTAAGGATATGCTTGACACAAAAGCTCCACACTTCGCATTCTTCACAGTTCCAGATGCATGGGGAATGGCGACAGCCGACAATCATATTATATATGATAACACATCAAACAAGATAATGTTTAATGAAGGCAAGCGAAAAAGCCTTCTGCTAAACAGTGGAAAAGCATATCTTCAAAAACTATATGACGATATTTCTAAAAGATGATAGTAGAATTACTAGATATTATGCAGGAAGTGAAGTCTGTTGATACTTCAGTTTTCCTTACCGTAAACGGTTGCCACAATTCGTATTGGGACACGTTTATGTGGTTGGTCAGCGGCAGATTGATTTGGGTACCACTTTATTTATCATTGCTATACGTGATGTTGCGCAACTACTCGCCAAAAGTAGTTTTTGGTATATTGCTTACTGTGGGAGTGATAATCCTATTTACTGATAGTTTCAGCTCACATATCATTCGTCCGTGGGCAGCACGCCTACGACCAAGTAACTTGGAGAACCCAATTAGTAGTATGGTGCATATCGTGGACGGACACCGTGGTGGAAGCTACGGTTTGCCATCATCACACGCAAGTAATACGTGGGGACTTGTGTTCTTCATGGCTTATCTTCTACGGCGTCATTGGCTGACAGGTTTTCTTGTAGTATGGGCTGCGATTGTATGTTATAGCAGAATGTATCTTGGTGTGCATTATTTCGGTGATCTCGTAATTGGTGCTTTGTTCGGATTGGTTGGTTCTTCTATTGTATATTATGTTTTTCAGCGACTGAGCGGAAAGAAATATGCACAAGACCTGAAACAAATTTATGTGCCAATATGTGTTGGACTTTCAACTTTTGTGATAATAATCATAACATCTATATTCTATAGAGTATGACAATAGAGCCAATAGCATATTTCCACTCTCCGTTTAATTCTAAGTTTGGTATTCCCAAACAAAGCGGTATTATTGAAAGCCTCAAAGGATACATCGTTTTTGAGCCAAAATTTAGAAACGTTGATGCTTTAAGGGGGATGGAAGGCTTTGATTATATTTGGCTTATATGGGAGTTTTCGGCAAATAAAGATTATTCGTCAAGTCTTATGGTAAGGCCTCCACGATTGGGGGGTAACGAAAAGGTTGGCGTGTTTGCAAGTCGTAGTCCTTTCAGACCAAACAGACTGGGACTGTCTTCTGTAAAGATAGACTTTATAGATTATGATGACAAAGACGGACCGATAATACATGTTCTCGGAGCAGACATTATGGACGGAACTCCTATTTATGATATAAAACCTTATGTTACTTATGCGGATTCGCATGATAACGCAAGATGTGGTTTTGTTGATAGGAATAAATGGACAAAACTGGATGTAGTAATAACAGATGAAGATAGGAAAAGACTTATTCTCGCAGGGATGAATAATGAATTGATTGATGAACTTGCAGAGGTGATAAGGGAAGATCCTCGTCCACAATATCAGGATGATAAAGAAAAGGTTTACGGTATGAGTTTTGCCCGACTTGATGTTCACTTTGTTGTGGATTCTGGTAACGCTACACTTATCTGGTAACTATTTTTTTGCAATTTTGTCCTATTTTTACATGCGTTGCAAATGCCTGTTTGAAAAGATTTGATTAACTTTGCATGTCATAAAAGAAAAGAAAAATGAAACCGATAATTAAGTTCAATAAATATATAGTTTTGGCTTTTGCAATGACTCTTATTGTAGGATGCAAGGGTGGTGATAACAAAAAAGCAAAGGAAAATACTGTCCAAGGAAAGGATATATCTGTAGACAAGGACTTGCGTAGCAAATTGAAAGAATTTGCTTCAAAACCAAGAACTAAGGGTAATTTTGCTTTCTCTGTTTATGACCTGACAGCTGATAAGCCAGTTTATGGATATGAAGAAAACAAGACATTGCCTGTAGCTTCATGTCTAAAACTTCTTAGCGGTGTGGCTGGACTTCATTTATTGGGTACTCACTATATGTATGCTACGTCTCTTTATACGAGAGGAAAGATAGATGGCGGAACTCTTCATGGAGATGTTGCTTTCAAATGCGGATTGGATCCACAACTTAATGAACCTGATTTGGCGATGTTTACAAAGCAGTTGGAAAAAAAGGGTATTAAGAAAGTTGACGGTAAACTTGTTGTTGACCTTATATTAACAGATCCTGTAAAGAGTGAGCAGCATTGGTATCCTTGGGACTTGTCGTTCTCAAAATATGGCTTGTTTTATAAAGGTTCTCCAAAAGTAATGAAGGCATTGAAAGCTGCTTTGCTGAAGCAAGGAATTCATTTGGCAGACAGTCAGGTGGTGCTTGCT
Source organism: Prevotella sp. (assembly GCA_018053665.1). Taxonomy (GTDB): domain Bacteria; phylum Bacteroidota; class Bacteroidia; order Bacteroidales; family Bacteroidaceae; genus Prevotella. The sequence goes on along the minus strand of JAGPKZ010000006.1, from coordinate 53,598 downwards.
AGAGTTCCAAAAGGCTCAAAGTGTCTTTTCCGTTTCCGCCGTCCAGTAGAACCAGTGATAAGACGTATGTGGAAGAATAGTTCAAACACTCAAGCTACATCATTGCTATATACTATCGGACATCACATCAATCCAAAGGGTGTTCCTGCGGTTGTGGGTGTGGAATATTTAAGGAAGTTCCTGAAAGAAGAACTAAAGCAGACTAATAAGGCGATAGTTGTTCATGATGGATGTGGATTGTGCATTCATAATCATCTTTCTCCGGCAGTGCTTGTTGCTGTATTGCGTTACGGATATATTCACAAACCTATTTATAAAGTGTTGATGCGTGAACTATCTATATCAGGAGTTGACGGTACATTGCGTGGTGAGATGAATAGCCCTAAGTTGCGCGGACTTGTACATGGCAAGACTGGAACGCTTTCACATCCTTATGGAATAAGTTCGCTTGCTGGATATTGCAAAGGAGGAAATGGGCACTTGTTGGCTTTCTCTATTGTAGACAGCGAAATGTCAGTGCTTGATGCACGAGTGCTACAAAAACGTCTTTGCGAAGCACTCGTGAATAAGAATAAAGATTAGCGTGCGGGATATGTGACAAGTTTAACGTTGTCAAGCTTGATGTCACAATCAGCGTCAATATCTTTAGCCTTGTTGCTGTAGAATATTGTAGAGTTGGCAATCGTGATGTCGTGAATCATTCCCTTCTCACCATGAGCTGTTATTCCGTTTCTTGCGTCACGGCATATAACGTTTGATATGTGAATATCTTTAAAGTTAGGGACAAAATCCATAGCAGTTGCCATGCCTTGCTTTTTGGCACCTACGTGATTATCAAAATAGGTGGTTTCAAAAATTATTGCGTCGTCTTTTATATCGCTCATATAGATGTTGCTGATATAAATGCTTTCGGTGATTCCTCCACGTCCAATTGCACTCTTGAAGCGAAGTCCTGTATCTGTACCGCTGAAAGTATTGTTGTTGACAAAGATATTTTTCATTCCGCCAGAGAATTCACTACCAATTACAAATCCTCCATGTGCATGATATACTTTGTTGTCCTGAATATTAATGTTCTCACATGGACCATATTCGAGTCCTGACTTTCCTGCACCACCTTTCATACAAATACCGTCATCGCCTGCATCTATGGTATTGTTGATGATAAGCACGTTGCTACAGTTGCCAACGTCTATACCATCTCCATTCTGTGCATTCCATGGACAACGTACTGTTACTCCGTCTATAATCACATTATTACATCTTTGTGGAACGATATGGAATTTAGGTGAGTTCTGTATTGTTACACCCTGAATGAGTACATTCTCGCAAGATGTGAATCGAATAAGGTGAGTGCGCATATTCTCTTGTGCTTCAGCTGAATTAGCAATATTGTCGAAGTTTTTTAAGTTGTAGGGATACCATAGTTCTCCATTAGAAGAGATAGTTCCGCCCATCAACTTAAACTGATTCCATTCAGCATCGCTAACCTTTGAACGTTTAACGGCTCTCCACCATTTACCATTACCGTCAATAGTGCCTTCACCAGTTATTGATATGTTCTTGCGATTGCTTGCGTTGATACCAGGAGTGGGTTTGTTGTCAATGGCTCCGTCTTCAGTCTTGAAATGATCTTTCTTGTCAGGAGAGAGTAGTATCATAGCATTACGCTCTATATGCAGATCGATATTATCTTTTAGTGAAATCAAACCAGTGAGATATATTCCAGCAGGGACATTAAGGTGTCCTCCTCCAAGTTTACTTAACTTACTTATTGCTTTTTGGAATGCAATGGTATTCATTGTTATTCCGTCACCAATGCCTCCACATTCTATAATTGAAACATTATTGTCAGGAATTGTAGGAGCGACAACGGTAGGCATAGGTTTCGGTAATCCTTGATAGTATTTTGCGTAGTCATTACCAGCAAATGTTGCCATACTGGTGAAAAGTAAAAGAATGAATAAAATGTTTTTTTTCATTTGTTTATTTATTAGGTTTGTTTATTGCAGAATGACAATGCAAATATAGTATAAAACAAATGTTATTATACTGTAGGATATTATCTTTTAAGAGATAATAACAAACAGACAACAAAAAAGCCCGATACAAAATAATGTATCGGGCTTTTTGTGGTACCACCAGGAATCGAACCGGGGACACAAGGATTTTCAGTCCTTTGCTCTACCAACTGAGCTATGGCACCTTGTTGCTTTATTGCGGATGCAAAGGTATGAATTAAATTGTAAATTAAAGAATCAAGAAATAGAAATATTCCTATGATTAGTATTTATTAACATCTATGGAGCTTAATCAATATTTTCACTGGATTACAAGTAATGTTAGGAAACATAATAACGTTAAAACGTAGACTTATTTATATAATATGTTTACGTAATAACGTTACTAAGTATATGTCGTTAAATCAAGTTCTCAATTTAATTCTATTTCTCATCGCGGATAGGATTCCACCCCTGTGCCTGTAACTCGAATTCATTGTCATCGCGAGTAGCAAGCATACATCCAAGACTTTCTTTTGTGATGTAGCCTATCTGATGTATCCCTTTAATATTGGTAATCTTATCGTGGTCTCCGATAGGAACAGTGAATAGTAGTTCGTAATCTTCACCGCCATTTAATGCGCATGTAGTGAGATTCATATTGAACTGTTCGGCTGCAACCGCAGTTTGATAGTCAATAGGTATTTCTTTTTCATATACACGGCAACCGCAATGACTTTGATTACAGATATGCAGAAGTTCGCTGCTAAGTCCATCAGAAATGTCAATCATTGCTGTTGGCTTTATATTAGCTTTGCGCAATTCCTCAATAATGTCGCCACGTGCTTCAGGCTTAAGTTGTCTGTCAAGAAGATATTCTTTTCCTGCAAAATCAGGTTGGAAGTCTTCCACGTTTTGTCTCTGTGTTCTTAGAGCGGCAAGTTTCGCCTCATCGTTGGCTGCTTGAGCTTCGCGTACCTTTTTATTATATTCTTCAATTTGTGAATAGTATACTGCTTTTTCTCTTTCGAGAATTTGCAGACCCATGTATGATGCACCGAGATCACCAGAAACGCAAATCAGGTCAGTCTCGTTAGCTCTGTTTCTATATACGATATCCTCATCAGTAGCTTCACCGATACAAGTGATACTAATCGCAAGACCAGTCTTTGATGAAGTGGTGTCACCACCGACAACATCTATATTCCATTTGGCACATGCTTCACGCAGTCCAGCATAGAATTCGTCAAGGTCTTCTACCTTAAATCTTTTTCCAAGAGCAATGCTCACCAAAATCTGATTCGGTGTTCCGTTCATGGCGAATATGTCGCTGATGTTTACCATAGCAGACTTATAGCCAAGAGTGCGCATGTCGATATAAGTTAGATCGAAATGTATGCCCTCCATTAACATGTCACTAGTGACAAGAACTTTCTTATTGGGATAATGAAGTACGGCGCAGTCATCACCTACGCCATACTTTGTACTTGTATTCTTTAATTCTATATCTTTTGTGAGTCGGTGAATAAGTCCGAACTCTCCAAGTTTAGAAATCTCAGTCATTTAATATTCTTATTCAATAATAATATACTTGTAGTGTTATGAGCGGCGGATCATCTCACGCATAATCTCCGTCATCTTTGGTTGTGCAGCATTTGCAGCCTTCTGAACTTCCTCGTGACTTACTTCAACAGGAACGTCGAAGCCTCCAAGGTCTGTGATGATACTGATACCAAATACCTTTATGCCACAGTGATGCGCAACGATAACTTCAGGAACAGTACTCATACCTACAGCATCTGCACCGAGCAGATGATACATTCTGTATTCTGCAGGAGTCTCGAAAGTAGGACCTTGTACTCCCATGTAAACACCATGCATAAGGCGAATGCCTTTCTCCTTAGCAATCTCATTTGCTAATTCAATAAGTGTATGGTCGTAAGCCTCGTGCATATCAGGGAAGCGTGGGCCAGTAGGGAAGTTCTTTCCGTGAAGAGGATGCTCTGGAAAAAAGTTGATATGGTCGTTGATAACCATGAGGTCACCAATCTTGAAATCTGGATTCATACCGCCAGAAGCGTTGCTAACGAAAAGAGTATCAATGCCCAATTCATACATTACACGCTCTGGGAAAGTAACATCCTTCATGTTGTAGCCTTCATAGAAATGGAAACGTCCTTCCATAGCCATGATGTCTTTGCCACCAAGTTTGCCGAATATCAGTTTTCCAGCGTGGCCCTCAACAGTTGAAACAGGGAAATTAGGTATCTCACTATAAGGGAATTCGTAACTATCAGTTATTTCTGAAGCTAATTGTCCCAGGCCCGTTCCCAGAATTATTGCAGTCTTTGGACTTGTTGTCATCCTTTCCTTTAGCCAGGATGCTGTTTCTTGAATTTTTTCGTACATAGTCTATGATTTTATCATTAAAAACATTTTCTTGGTCAAGCATGAACCTTACTTTGATAGGTAGAACATAAATATGACTTTTCACTTCATCATCAATTCCATTGATATCTTCAAGTCTGGTTGCATCTTTTTCCGTTGTAATAATAATCTTGTTTCCCTTGAGATTTGCAAAAGATTCATTTATTCTTTCTGCGTCTTTTTCCGAGAACTGATGGTGGTCGGCAAAAGTCAAAGGAGTCATGCTTGCGACATGTTGTTTCATGTCAACAATGATCTGCTTTGGTGATGCTATCCCTGAAACAAGCAGAACATTAGTTTGTTTTAACTGTTGCTTCGTGATTTTATTTCCATCCTTATTGAATAATGGATACAGCGTATCATAGTCAATTGTTGAGAAGAAAAGACTTTGATATGGATACAGGTCCATTGATTTTGTCAGGACTCTGAATTCCATCGGTTTTAAGTCTTTTGGACACTTAGTGATAATAACTATGTCGGCACGGTTCTTTCCAGATAATGGTTCACGAAGTCTTCCAGCAGGTAGCAGTTTGTCATAGATAATGAGTCGATGATAGTCTACTAGAAGTATGTTTATACCAGGTTTAACATATCTGTGCTGAAATGCGTCATCAAGTAATATCACACCAGTATCTTTATGATCATGGATGATATTTTCAATGCCTCTTGTTCTTTTGTGATCAACTGCAACATTTATGCCAGAAAATTTCTTTTTCATCTGGAATGGTTCATCGCCAATATCTTTCATTGTACTGTTTTCGTCAGCCAATATGTATCCATGTGTCTTTCTTTTGTAGCCACGTGAAAGTACGGCAACTTTGGCATTATCTTGCAGAAGTCTTATAAGATATTCCACATGAGGAGTCTTCCCAGATCCTCCAACCGTGATATTGCCAACCGAAATTATCGGTATATCATAGGAGTGTTGTTTTAGCACTCCACATTCAAATAGTTTATTGCGAAAGCCGACTCCTATTCCATAGAGCCAACTAAGTGGCAACAACCAATTGTTGATGTGAATAAAATCTCCTTCGGTTCTCATAATCCTTATTTAATCTTTATGATATATGGCATACGTGCTTGAACTTTGTCCATTTTTTCAAAATCGCTAACGATTTTAAAAGGCTCATAATATTCGCCAAGCAACATCTGCAAATGTTCGTCTAGATTATTATAATCGTTTTGTTCTGTATTTAATATTTGTTCAAAAATACTTTTCGGTGCAGGATAAGAACATGTCTTATAATCATTATCCTTTGCTAGTTTGGCAGCTTTTGCAACAGCCTTGTCAAGTCCGCCTAACTCGTCAACAAGTTTAATCTTTACAGCATCTTCTCCAAGCCAAACTCGGCCTTGTGCAATCTTTTCGACTTGGTCTAAAGTCATGTGTCTGCCTTCGGCAACACGTTTCTTGAAAATCATATAACCATGATTTACGTTATTCTGTAATAGTCCCATCTGCTCTGGTGTGAACGGATGACCACTTGCTCCAAAAACGGAATTGCGGTTAGTCTTTACTTCTGCATAGTTTATTCCAAGTTTCTTAGTGTATAATTCACTCATATCTTCAAACATACCGAAGATACCGATGCTACCTGTAATAGTTGAAGGATCAGCTACAATCCAATTTGCATCGCTGCTGATATAATATCCTCCAGATGCAGCTGCTCCGCTCATAGAAACTACTACCGGTTTAACTTTCTTGAGTTCAGCAATCTGATGCCATATCTGTTCAGAAGCATAAGCAGAGCCACCTCCTGAATTGATACGTATCACAACAGCCTCTACATTATCATCCTTTGCAAGGTCTTCCAAATCCTTGCACATATCTTTACCTACAATCTGATGTCCGTTACTGAAAACGCTTTGTGGTGAAGCCTCGTCAACGATGTCACCATAAGCATAATATACTGCAATATGTTTACCTGTTGCAGTATCATCGCTTCCAGCCATATCATCTACGCTGACCTGATTGACAGTCTCGTCTTGGTCAATAGATAGCATCTTCTTGATTTTTGATTTCACCTCATCGTTATACATAAGGCCATCAACCATCTTGTATTTTACAATGTTTTCTGCGTCTTCAAGCATAATAGCTCTGTCGGCATAAGCATTAAGGGAGTCTTTGTTTATGTTTCTGTTTTTTGAAACTGTATTTAGAATAGTGCTCCACCATCCATTGATATATCTTTCAGTCTGTTCGCGGTCGGCATCGCTCATGTTGTCTGCAGTAAGAGTCTCGACAGCGCTCTTGTATTTGCCAACTTTTGTAGTGACAAATTTAATTCCGAATTTAGCCAAAAGATTCTTGTAATAGACCTTCTCACCACCGATACCAATCCAGTTTACCATGCCCTCTTTGTTCATATAAACTTTATCAGCAGCAGAAGATATATAATAACTCAATGTACTGAATTGTTCTCCATAGGCAACAATCCATTTTCCGGATTTCTTGAAATCAAGTAACGTATTTTGTATTTCTTGAGCCTGCGCTAAATCAGCACCTAGTTGCCCTGCCTCGATATATATACCCTTGATATTTTTATTGTCTTTAGCCTCACGTATAGCTTTTACTGTGTTCTCAAAACTCAGTCCAGATATACCATTTATATTATTCATTACGTTTTCTTCAGATTGTTCAGTCATCTGACCATCAAGTTTTATGACTAAAACTGAATTGTCTTTAATGTCATTCGTGGTAGAAGAAGAAACAGCTATACCAATAATACATAATATACCAAATAAAGACATTACAATTCCAAAGAGGAACATGCCTAGCATAGTGGCAAAGACGTTTTTAAAGAAATCTTTCATACGTTTTATTTTTCCAGTTTAAATTAGTTATCATATATAATATGTGCAAAGATAAAGAAATTAATTTATAAATTACAATTACTTATGTTTATTTTAATAAAAATCATTATCTTTGCGCTATGGAAACAATCAAAAAAATACTATTTACATTATCATTTTTGTTGTGTTTTGTGCTTTGTAATGCTCAGAATACGACTCGCAGTTTTGTGTTGAAAATATCTGCAGACGGTGAATCTACGCTTACAGCTTATCTTCCTGCTAAACCTTCTGGAAGGGCTGTAGTTTGTTTGCCAGGTGGAGGATACACTCATCTAGCGATAGACAACGAAGGGCATGATTGGGCGGATTTTTTCAATAATAAAGGAATCGCTTTTTTCGTATTGAAATACAGAATGCCAAAAGGGGATAGGAATATTCCTATATCTGATGCTGTAAAATCAATGAAAACAGTAAGGGACAGTGCTAACAACTGGCAGATAAACCCTTATGATGTAGGTATTATGGGCTCTTCAGCAGGTGGTCATCTTGCATCAGTTATTTCAACAAAGGCTGATTTTTTCGCACGTCCAGATTTCAGTATCTTGTTTTATCCTGTAATTTCTATGGATAAAAGTAAATCACATGTAGGTTCGTGTGATAATTTCTTGGGTAATAGTGTGAATGATAAAGAACTGGTAAATGAGTTTTCAACAGATAGACAGGTACGCAATCATCTAACTCCAGAGGCTGTGATATTCCTGGCTAATGATGACGGAGGAGTTCCACCGTTGACAAATGGTATCGCTTATTATGCAGCTATGCGCAAAAACGGTAATAAATGTTCACTTCACGTTTATCCTACTGGTGGACACGGATTCGGATTCAAAAAAGATTTTGCTTATCATGGGCAATTGCTCAATGACCTTTCTACATGGTTAGATAATCACAAGTCTCCCTCAAAAGATGCCATAAGAGTGGCCTGTATCGGAAACAGCATAACTGATGGTTTCGGAATTGATATGGCTGACGAAAAGGGATATCCGGCAGTGTTGCAAGATAAACTTGGTGATAAATATAATGTTAAGAATTATGGAGTGAGTGCACGCACTTTGATGAGTAAGGGAGATTTGCCTTATGTTAAAGAACTTGCATGGCGTGATGCTAAGGCTTTTAATCCAAATATTGTGATTGTGAAGCTTGGCACAAATGACAGTAAACCAGAGAATTGGCAGTATAATTCTACATACCAAAAGGATTTGGAAGCTATGGTAGATACGTTGAAATCACTTTCTGCAAAGCCTCAGATATATTTAGCAACTCCAATCCCGGCTTTTAAAGGAACATGGAACATAAATGACTCTGTTATAGTGAATGGAATTATTCCAATTATAAAAAGAGTTGCTAAGAAAAAGAAATGCAAAATAATAGACCTCCATACTGAATTCTCAAAGTATGGAGGCCTAGTACAGGCAGACGGAATACATCCGAATGCCAAAGGTGCAGCCCAAATGGCTGATATAATATTTAACTCCCTCTCTTGCGAGTCACAGAGAAAGACTGTCTGCGGAAAATAAAAATAGGAATAACGCATCCCGCAACCATTCCAAACATTACCAATATAGTGAGCGTAGAGTTATGGAAGAAATCACCTACATTTTTGATTGTGAATTCTGTAGTTTGTCTTACTATGTTGATAGTGTTTATGATTGATTTATATGCAAACATTCCAGGAACCATAGGAAGAAGTGCCGGGAAGGCAAAACCTTCAGCAGGGTAGTGGAGATGCATAGCGAAAGGAATTGCTAACAGTCCGATTGTAAATCCAGCTATGGTAGAGGCTGAAACTTGGTCTAACATTAATGATGGATAGTGCATAAGGAAGTATCTTATGCCATGACCTACACATGCTAAGAATGCTGAATAGGCAAGGGCTTTGCGCGGTGGATTTGATATTACGGCAAATCCTAAACCAGCAACGGCGGCATATAAACCATCAGCAAGAGATGCCAAAAGTATATTTGGACGTACTACCTTCGTAACTATACTTACATCAATACCCAAAACCATTACCGTTATTGAAAGTCCCAATGCAATACATATAATAAGAAGTAAGGCATTGGTGATTCTTGCTATTCCGTTGAGTGCATTGTGATCAATGATGTCCATGACTCCATTGATAAGAGGAACTCCCGGAACAAGGTATAGCATAGACGTACCTATAGATATGTCTTCAGTACCTCCATGAATAAACAGAATGTCAGTTGCTCCAATCAAAGTACTTATGAATGAACAAATGGTGAATATTGCGAGAACATTCCATTTTCGTTTGGTGAGCTGTTGTCTGATGTAGAATCCTACAAATGTAGCAATCCAGACGATAGCCATAGAAGTGTAATTTCCATCGAAAAGTCTACAGAAACATGCGTTAGCAAATGAAACAAGTATTAATACTGTCCATGGACTTTCACGAGGTTCGCTAATCACATTGTTGAATTTTTTCCATAATTCAGAAAGTGATAGTTTTTTGTCGAACGCTTCCCATGATAAATGTGATAGCTTCATGTTGATTTTGAAGTTCAATCCCATAGACGGAGTCTTCTTCACATAAGTGTATGAGTGCTCACGCCCTTCATCATGAAGGGTTATGCTTATGGTTTTTGGGAACATCATAATGTTGCACCAATATCCAAAAGACTTAGCTATACGTATAGTGTTAGCTTGGATACGGGATGTCTGAACTCCTACAGCTTCCAGAGTGGATGCGTATTCTGCAAGAAATATTGTTATTTCTTTTATACATTTGTGAGCTTCATTACTGATTTCAGTATGATCGCTCGGTTGTGAAAAATTGCTCATGAAAGTTTAATACCTAGTTATATATTCTATTCGGGTGCAAAATTAGTAAAATTCTGCCAAATATGGCATATAATTTACTGCCAATTTTGGCATATATGCTAATTGGCACATTTTTAGCATATAATATGACATATAAACATTTAACTTTATAAATTAAAAATATAAGAATTATGAACATTAAACCATTATCAGACAGAGTGCTGGTACTTCCTGCACCAGCTGAAGAAAAAGTAGGTGGAATCATCATTCCTGATACTGCAAAAGAAAAGCCACAGCGTGGAAAAGTCGTAGCTGTAGGTCATGGTACAAAGGACGAACCAATGATTCTTAAAGAGAATGACGCCGTTCTTTATGGAAAATATGCCGGAACAGAATTGGAATATCAGGGCGAAAAGTATCTTATTATGCGTCAGAGTGATATCCTTGCAGTTCTTGCAGAATAATTTAATGTGTAATTTTAATATAAAATAATCATGGCAAAAGATATTAAGTATAATGTAGAGGCACGTGACCTCTTGAAGCATGGAGTTGACCAATTGGCTGACGCAGTAAAGATAACATTAGGCCCTAAGGGACGTAACGTTGTAATAGAAAAGAAGTTTGGTGCTCCTCAGATTACAAAGGATGGTGTTACCGTAGCAAAAGAAATAGAACTTGAAAATCATTTTGAGAATACTGGTGCACAACTTGTAAAGAGCGTAGCTAGTAAAACAGGTGATGATGCCGGTGACGGAACTACAACTGCAACAATACTTACTCAGGCTATTGTAACAGAAGGCTTGAAAAATGTAACAGCAGGTGCTAATCCAATGGATTTGAAGCGTGGTATTGACAAGGCTGTTAAGGCTGTTGTTGAGTTTATAAAGAACAATGCAGAACTTGTTGGTGACAACTATGACAAGATAGAGCAGGTTGCAACAGTTTCAGCAAACAACGATCCTGAAATCGGTAAACTTCTTGCTGATGCAATGCGCAAAGTTTCTAAGGATGGTGTTATCACTATTGAGGAAAGTAAGAGCCGTGACACTCATATTGATGTTGTTGAGGGTATGCAGTTTGACCGTGGTTATCTTTCTGGATATTTTGTAACAGACGCAGACAAGATGGAGTGTGTTATGGATAATCCATACATTCTTATTTATGATAAGAAGATTAGTAACCTTAAGGACTTCTTGCCAATTCTACAGCCTGCTGCAGAAAGCGGACGCCCATTGATGGTTATTGCTGAAGATGTAGATTCTGAGGCTCTTACAACATTGGTAGTAAACCGTCTTCGTGGTGGTTTGAAGATCTGTGCTGTAAAGGCTCCTGGATTCGGCGATCGTCGTAAGGCTATGCTTGAGGATATCGCTGTTCTTACAGGTGGTGTTGTTATCAGTGAGGATAAGGGTTTGAAACTTGAACAGGCTACTCTTGAAATGCTAGGAAGTGCTGAGAAAGTAACTGTCACAAAGGACAATACAACTATGGTAAGTGGCCATGGTGTAAAGGATAATATAAAGGACCGTGTAGCTCAGATAAAGAATGAAATTGCTAATACAACAAGTTCTTATGATAAGGAGAAACTTCAGGAGCGTTTAGCTAAACTCTCTGGTGGTGTAGCTGTACTTTATGTAGGTGCTAACTCAGAAGTAGAGATGAAGGAAAAGAAAGATCGTGTAGACGATGCTCTTTGTGCAACACGTGCTGCAATGGAAGAAGGTGTTGTTGCCGGTGGTGGTACAACATATATCCGTGCTCTTTCTGCATTGAAAGGCCTTAAGGGTGATAATGCTGATGAGAAGACAGGTATAAACATCGTAGAGCGTGCAATCACATCTCCTCTTCGTCAGATTGTAGCTAATGCAGGCGGTGAAGGTTCTGTTGTTGTCAACAAAGTCGCTGAAGGCGAAGGAGATTTCGGTTATAATGCACGCACAGATGAGTATGAGGACATGAGAAAGGCTGGTATCATTGATCCTGCTAAGGTTTCTCGTGTCGCACTTGAAAATGCAGCTTCAATAGCAGGATTATTCCTTACAACAGAATGTCTGATAACAGATAAGCCTGAACCAAAGGCAGCTGCTCCTGCAGCACAACCAGGCATGGGTGGTATGATGTAATCACGTTTGTAAACTGAATATAACATTAAAAGGGGCTAATCGTAAGATTAAGCCCCTTTTTTATATTTATATGCTAATAATTATAAAAAAAAGCAGAAAATCTTTTGAACGTATTGAAAAAAAATATATCTTTGCAATAGTTAAGATAAGAAAGTATCGGATTGAATCCGAAAAAGATATTTTTTTGATTTGTTTTAGTAGATTAGTTTTTAAGTAGTTTGTTTTTGAAAATCGGTTGTCGTGATGACATCCGATTTTTTTTTGTATCTTTGCAGAATGAAAATGAATATCAATTGGAAACGATGGGCTGTTATGGCACTTGTTGCTTTGCTGCTCATAATATTAACAGGGTCATTCTTTATGTCCCTAGGTGTATTTATGGTCTTATTGCTGATAGACAATTTGCTAGGACAGTGGGAAGAAAAACGCAAGAACAAAGATAAAGAATGATGTTCTAGTATTTGTAGATTAATAAACAAAATATCACTCATGCAAAAGTTAACTAAATTATATGTTGATTATAAAGGAGAAGAACCTGTAAATATAGAGAAACTTCCTGGAGCTGGAAGCAACAGACAATATTATCGTTTTGTGGATAAGAATGGTGGAACTATCATTGGTGTTATAGGTACCAGCAGAGATGAGAACCATGCTTTCGTATATATGGATAATCATTTTTCAATGAGAAAACTCCCTGTACCAAAAGTCTTGGCTGTTAGCGATGACGAGTTGCGTTATTTGCAGACTGACTTAGGACATTCATCTTTGTTTGACGCTATAAAAGGCGGAAGGGAAGCTGACGGGAGATACAATCAGAAGGAACAGCAACTGTTGATTAAGACCATAAGGGAATTGCCTAAGATTCAAATTGAAGGCGCACGCGAAATGGATTGGACAATTTGCTATCCTCAACCTGAATTTGACAAAGATGGTGTGCTATTTGATTTAAATTATTTCAAGTATTGTTTTCTTAAAGCTACAGGACTGGACTTCCATGAACTGAAACTTGAAGCTAATTTTAGAATGTTTGCCAAAGATTTGACTTCAGAAAATTGTGATAGTTTCCTTTATCGTGATTTTCAGGCACGCAACATAATGTTAGATGAAAATGATAATCCATACTTTATTGACTTCCAAGGTGGACGCAGGGGACCTTATTATTATGATGTAGCTTCTTTCTTGTGGCAGGCATCAGCAAAGTATTCATTCAAACTTCGTCGTAAACTGGTATATGAATATTATAATTCATTGAAGAATTATATAGAAGTTCCTTCCGAACGCCATTTTGTTGAAAGACTGAGCTTGTTTGTTTTGTTTCGTACTCTTCAGGTATTGGGTGCGTATGGTTTCAGAGGATATTTTGAGCGTAAAAAGCATTTCTTAAATTCGATACCGCCAGCAATGGATAATCTTCGAGAACTTCTGAAGCTGAATCCTGATATATTTCCTTATCCGTATATGATGGATATGTTGAAGAAGCTTACAGAAATGCCACAATTCTCGCATGTTGAAGAGCCTGCACACAACAGAGCTGACGGATATAAGATAACGGATAGCAATGTTTATGTGGCACATTCGCAGGACGGTCCTGCAACATATTCAAGTTATGACGATAAAGGACCTTTAGTTGTAAGGGTGAACAGTTTCTCATTTAGAAAGGGAATCCCTGAAGATCCAACAGGAAATGGTGGAGGATATGTGTTCGATTGCCGTAGTACACACAACCCTGGTCGTTATGAACCATATAAAAAACTTACTGGACTTGACGAACCTGTTATTAGATTCCTTGAAGATGATGGCGAAATATTGACTTTCCTTGAAGATGTATATAAACTAGCCGATCATCATGTCATGAGATATATTCAGCGTGGATTCACTAATTTGATGTTCTCTTTTGGATGTACAGGTGGTCAGCATAGGTCTGTGTATAGTGCGCAACATTTGGCAGAGCATATTCATGAAAAATTCGGTATAGAAGTACATGTAAATCACCGTGAGCAGAATATACAGCAGATATTACTTAAAAAGTAATAAGAAAGCGGTTTCGTATATTCATGATATTAAAATGAAGTAGTTTAGTGTTCTCTGAACCATAAGCTTAATTATTCTCCAAGAGTGAACGCTCTTGTATGCGTAAATGATAATAATCAGTATACCCGTGCATTATATGGCAGGTATACTGATTATCGTTTATAGACTGTAGACTGTACTTTTGCGTTTTACGAAGCATTAGGGTGCGATTTGCGATGTATTGCACTGCGATATACGATGCTTTGCACTGCATTGCTTCGTAAAACGCAAATAAATACGTAGCTAAAACGTAGTTCAGCGTAGCTAAAATTCTCAATTTAATTATCGTAAAACATTGACTACTAATAATGTAAGGCAACGACGTAGCTGCGTAGCTGCTTTTTTAAAACACTAGGGGTCTTCGTTAATTTAGGTAATAGTTTGTGCACTCAGTTTCAATATATATATATATGCATAATTGCGAAAAAAACGCCAAAAACAGGTGCACTTTAGGGTATAATGTCACTTTTACACCGATAATGTCACTTAATGTCACTCGCTCAGCCCTTATAAATAAAGGGTTAGTGACATTGTGACATTAGTGACATTAAAAAACTTTTTCTGGTTGTCTGTTCCAATTCCGCTAATGTGTATAAAATCAATTACTCTACAATAAATTTTGTCATCTCATGAAAAATGGTTATATTTGCACGCATTAAAAAAGGAAATGATGCAAGCAATGATTTTCGCAGCAGGATTGGGTACTCGCCTAAAACCTCTTACTGATAGTATGCCAAAGGCGTTGGTAAGAGTTGGAGGAGAGCCGCTGCTCAAACGCGTAATCTTTCGATTGAAAGATGCCGGATTCAATAATATAATTATTAATGTACATCATTTCGCAGGTCAGATAATAGATTATCTAAAGGAAAACAACAATTTCGGACTTGACATTAAAATTAGTGATGAAACTGGTGGATTGCTTGAAACTGGTGGTGGTGTAAAGAAAGCAATTCCTTTGTTTAATCCAAATGATCAGATACTCATACATAATGTGGATATATTAAGCAATGTGGACTTAAAAAAGTTCTATAATGTAGACCGCCGTGTTATGTGTAAGTCTTGTGGAGTTCCACATCGTCAGGCTGGGGCAGTATTGCTTGTTAGCTGGAGAGAGACAAAGAGATATCTGATGTTTAATGATGACATGCTACTTGTCGGTTGGGTTAATATCGAAACTGGTGAGATTAAGAGTCCTTATGCTGAAGTTAAATCTTCTACTGTAGATGAACTTCGTAAAAACTATAATATGTATGCTTTTTCGGGCATACATTCTTTCTCTCCGCAACTGTTTCCGTTGATGTCTGATTATCCAGATAAGTTCCCTATAATGGATTTTTATTTGCAAAACTGTGATAAGATAGCTATTAAGGGATATGTGAAAGACGACTTGAAACTGATGGATGTCGGAAAACTTGATACTATTGATAATGCGGAAACTTTCCTTTCGGGATTGAATCAATAAAGAAACTATATATTTAATCAAACAATTAATATGCAACAGAAGATTATTATTCTTGACTTCGGTTCACAGACAACACAACTTATTGGTCGCCGTGTACGTGAATTGGACACCTTCTGCGAAATCTTACCTTACAACAAATTCCCTAAAGATGATCCAAGCATAATTGGTGTAATTCTTAGCGGAAGTCCTTATTCAGTTCATGATAAGGAGGCGTTTAAGGTTAATTTGAGCCAATTTATAGGCAAGTATCCTGTTTTGGGTATATGCTATGGCGCTCAGTTCATATCATTCGCCAATGGTGGAAAGGTGGAGCAGACAGGTACCCGTGAGTACGGACGTGCAAATCTTGAGACAATAGACTTGAATACTCCTATTTTCAAAGATTTCAAGAAAGGTTCGCAAGTTTGGATGAGTCATGGTGACACAATCACCGCTATTCCGGAAGGCTTTCATATCACAGGTTCTACTGCCGATGTGAAATATGCAGCTTTCGCTAATGAAGAGAAACGAGTATGGTGTGTACAGTTTCATCCAGAAGTGTTCCATTCTACTCAGGGCACACAGTTGCTGAAAAACTTTGTTGTCGACATCTGTAAGAGCAAGCAGGAATGGAGTCCGGCTTCATTTGTCGAGAGTACTGTTGAGGAACTGAAGACGCAATTGGGCAACGATCGTGTTATCCTTGGTCTTTCAGGAGGTGTAGACTCTTCTGTTTGCGCTACATTGCTCAATAAGGCTATAGGTAAGAACCTTACTTGTATATTCGTTGATCATGGTATGCTTCGCAAAAACGAGTTTCCCAAGGTTATGGAGGCATATAGTGGACTCGGTTTGAACGTAATCGGTGTTGACGCAAGTGAGAAATTCTTTAAGGATCTTGAAGGAGTTTCTGATCCAGAAACAAAGCGCAAGATTATAGGACGTGACTTTGTTGAGGTGTTCAATGCTGAAGCAAAGAAGATTGTTGACGCTAAATGGTTGGCACAGGGTACAATATATCCAGACCGTATAGAAAGTCTCAGTATTACTGGTATGGTAATTAAGAGTCATCATAATGTTGGTGGACTTCCTAAAGAGATGAAACTTCAACTTTGTGAGCCTTTGCAATGGCTGTTTAAGGATGAAGTACGTAGAGTAGGTCGCCAGTTGCAGATGCCTGAACGCTTAATCAATCGTCATCCTTTCCCTGGACCAGGACTTGCTGTGCGTATCCTCGGTGATATCACTCGCGAGAAAGTGCGTATTCTTCAGGATGCTGATGATATCTATATTGATGAAATGCATAACTATGTATGCGAAGATGGAGACTCTTTGTATAACAAGGTTTGGCAGGCAGGAACAGTTCTTCTCTCTACTATACGCAGTGTAGGAGTTATGGGTGATGAACGAACATACGAGCATCCTGTTGCATTGCGTGCAGTTACCAGTATGGATGCAATGACAGCAGACTGGGCACATCTTCCTTATGATTTCATGGCTAAAGTGTCAAACGAGATCATTAATAAGGTGAAGGGTGTTAACAGAGTATGCTATGACATCTCTTCAAAACCACCTTCAACAATAGAATGGGAATAAAATTCTCTTATAAATAAAAATAGCCTCAATCTTTTGGTTGAGGCTATTTTTATTTATATTTTGCTGTTTTAGAATTGATATCCTACAACAATTCCGGCAGTGACATTAACCGTATTTATTTTGAATAAATCGTCCATAACCTTTTCGAAATCGTTGTCAGACTCATACAATTTCTTGAAACCACTTTCTACGAAGACGCCAAGTTTGAATTTGTTTTTGTATGTATATTGAATTTCAGAATCTAATCCGTAATCCCATCGGCTTTTATACATTCCGTTATTTCCAAACGAATCATACTTGACATCATTTTCAATACCATTCACTATTTTTGTTATAGTTCCATTTCCGTTAGTTCCGTAAGCAATATAGGGACCAACAAGAATTTGCAGTTTGTTTATCGAATTAAGTCTGCTAATTCTTATGCCTAGTCTTACTGGCAAAGTGATGTAATTGGCACTATAAGAAGACTCTTTAGATTTGTTATATGTTCCTCCTTCATCTTCATAACTGCTATTTTCTTTTGTCACTCTGTGTCTGTTTGACCAATATAATCCAGGCACAACAGATAATCTGCTAGATATCGGAATGTCGGAATTAACACCGATTCGCCATGATAAATCAGGTGAATACTGTGGCCCAGCTTCAATACTGAATTTAGTCTGTGAGTTAACGTTTAGTGTTGCCATTATTAGGAGTAATGCAATACTTAATTTTTTCATTCGCTTGTTTTATTAAAGTTCATGCTGCAAAGTTAGTAAATATTTCTAGTTACTTTTGTCTTTATTCTGCTTTTCTTTCAATAGATCGCGTATTTCAGATAGCAACTGTTCTTCTTTTGAAGGAGCTGCTGGCTTCTTGACTTTATTGTTATTAGTGATTTTATTTATTGTCTTGACTATGATGAACACGCAGAAAGCGATAATGATAAAGTTAAGCAGAGCTTGCAGAAAATTACCATAGTTTATTGTAACAGAGTGAATCTTTTCCATCCCTGGAATATCTACAGAAGGCAACTTGAATTTTAAGTCAGAGAATTTCACTCCTTTGATTAGCCAACCTATAGGTGGCATGATGATGTCATCAACAATGCTACTTACTATTTTGCCGAAAGCGGCACCGATAATAATACCGATAGCCATGTCTACAGCGTTGCCTTTTACGGCAAACTCTTTGAATTCATTTATAAATCTTCCCATAAGTATACTATTTTAATTAATTTGCAAATGTATTTTTGTAATATAGAGTTGTCACTTTTGAACGCAAACAAAACCAAAGTTTGCTATAAGGTTTAATGAACTCGTTTTTTTATATAAATTAATACAGCTTTGAAGTGCAAATATAGAAATAATTTTGTATCTTTGCGCTCGGAAATACAAAAAAAAAGCAATGCAGTGTTATTTTTTTGATGCCTCGGCTATATTAATTTTCGCTGCTTATGTGCTTAAATGGGTATTCAGTTTAAGGATATATATATTTATAACCCTTTAAAATATAAAAAGTAAAATGATTAAAATTGGTATTAACGGTTTCGGTCGTATTGGCCGTTTCGTTTTCCGTTCAACTCTTGAAGAGGCAAACGCAAAAGATGTAGTAGTTGTAGGTATCAATGACCTTTGTCCTGTTGATTACTTGGCTTACATGCTTAAGTATGATACAATGCACGGTTTGTTCCAGGGAACTATCGAGGCTAATGTTGAGAAGTCTCAGCTTATCGTTAACGGTAACGTTATCCGTGTAACTGCAGAGCGCAACCCAGCTGATTTGAAGTGGGATGCTGTTGGTGCTGAATATGTTGTTGAGTCTACAGGTCTTTTCCTTACAAAGGAGAAGAGCCAGGGTCATATCGACGCAGGTGCTAAGTATGTAGTTATGTCAGCTCCTTCTAAGGACGATACCCCAATGTTTGTTTGTGGTGTAAACTTCGACAAATATGCTAAGGGTGCTAAGTTCGTTTCTAACGCTTCTTGTACTACTAACTGTCTTGCTCCTATCGCTAAGGTTCTTAACGACAAGTTCGGTATCGCTGATGGTTTGATGACAACTGTTCACTCTACAACTGCAACACAGAAGACTGTTGACGGTCCTTCTGTAAAGGATTGGCGTGGTGGTCGTGCTGCTTCTGGCAACATTATCCCTTCTTCTACTGGTGCTGCTAAGGCTGTAGGTAAGGTTATCCCTGAGCTTAATGGTAAGTTGACTGGTATGTCTATGCGTGTTCCTACTCTTGACGTATCTGTTGTTGACCTTACAGTTAACTTGGTTAAGCCTGCTACATACGCAGAGATTTGTGCTGCAATGAAGGAAGCTTCTGAGAATGAGCTTGCTGGTGTTCTTGGTTATACTGAAGAGGCTGTAGTTTCTTCTGATTTCCTTGGTTGCCCATTGACATCTATCTTCGACGCTAAGGCTGGTATCGCTCTTACTGATACATTCGTAAAGGTTGTATCTTGGTATGACAACGAGATTGGTTATAGCCACAAGGTTGTTGAGCTTATCAAGCACATGGCTAAGGTTAACGGTTAATTATCGGTTAATCCTATCCAAAAATAAAATTACTGCCGTTCAGCATTGCTGAACGGCTTTTTTTTTATAAATTTGTACCATGAATAAAATGATTACCATTCTAGGACCTACTGCTAGTGGAAAGACAAGTCTTGCCGCAGCTCTTGCTTATGACCTTGATACCGAGATTATTAGTGCTGATAGCAGACAGGTATATAAAGGTATGGATATAGGTACAGGTAAGGATTTGGAAGACTATGTTGTGAATGGTCGCCACATTCCTTATCATCTTATTGATATATGTGAGCCTGGGAGTAAATATAATTTATTCAGGTATCAGGAAGATTTCATGCGAGTCTATAATGACATAACAGGTAGGGGAGTAACTCCTATTCTATGTGGAGGTACAGGACTTTATATAGAATCTGTGTTAAAAGGATATAACTTGTCTCCTGTTCCACAAAATGAAGAATTGCGTGCCAGCCTTTCTGGTAAGTCTCTTGATGAGCTTACATCATTATTGAGTGAATTGAAAACTCAAAATCATAGCGTGATGCATAATAAGACAGATGTTGATTCTTGTCAAAGGGCTATAAGGGCAATAGAGATAGAAACTTATAATCTTGATAATCCTGTACTCAAAAGAGTTTGCCCGCCGATAGACTCTGTGATTATTGGTGTCAATATAGACCGTGACGTGCGCCGTGCCAAAATATCAGACAGACTTGTAAAGCGTTTGGATGAAGGTATGGTTGATGAAATAAAAAGTATTCTTGCAAGTGGAGTCCCTGCCGAAAACCTTATTTATTATGGTCTGGAATACAAGTATATTACAGAGTATGTGATAGGTAAGACTAGTTATGAAGAAATGTTGAATGGTTTGGAAATCGCAATTCATCAGTTTGCCAAGCGACAGATGACATGGTTTCGTGGTATGGAGCGCAGAGGATTTGTCATTAATTGGATTGACGCCTCTTTGCCTATTGATGAGAAAGTTAATAAGATAAAGAAAATATTGAGTTTATGATAACAGAAAACCGTTGGGGAGTGCTTTATTGCCCAAAGCATGAAGGGCTTTCAAATCCATCAAAGCGATGGGATAAAATAGAGAAGGCATTGCACGATAACAATGTTGATTATGATTTCGTGCAGAGTGAGAACACAAAGAGTGTTGAGCGTCTTGTGAAGATGATGATCAACAATGGTTATAAGACTATCGTCATTGTCGGCGGTGATTCTGCTTTGAATGATTCTGTGAATTGTTTAATGGATGTAGAGAAAGATGTGCGTGACCAAATATGCCTAGGCGTTATCCCAAATGGTTTGATGAATGACTTTGCTCATTTCTGGGGATTCTCGGAAAGTGAGTACGACCAGTCAATAAAATGGATAAAGCAACGTCGTGTGCGAAAGATTGACCTTGGGTGTATTCGATATTATAATAAGAGTGGTGAACCTTGTCATCGCTATTTTCTGAATTGCGTTAACATAGGACTAATTGCTGCTATAATGAACTTGCGTCGTAAGACTCGTCATGTCTTTGGATCACGAACTATTTCTTTCATGTTTTCTTTTGTCATGATGATATTCCAGCGTTTGGAATACAAAATGCATATGAAGATAAACACTGATGAATTGAAACGTAAGATGATGACTGTATGTGTGGGGAATTCGACAGGCTACGGTCAGACTCCTAATGCTGTACCCTATAATGGTATGCTTGATATATCAGTGGTATATCATTCAGAGTTAACCCAGATGTTGGAGGGACTTTACTTATTTTTGCGTGGTAAGTTTCTTAATCACAAAAGTGTGCATCCGTATAGAACACGCGAGGTTGAAGTCTTTGATGTTCAGAGGGCTATGGTTGGTATTGATGGTCGATTGATGAATACACCTGTTGGACCATTCAAGATTAATGTAGAACAAGAAGTGATAAACTTTCTTATTCCAGAATAAGATTATCCAATTTGGCTTATTCTTAATATCTCGTCGCTGTTAATGAGTTTGATTTTTCTACCATCGATAGCGATAAGTTTTTCGTTGGCGAAAGCCGAAAGTGTGCGTATGGCATTGCTTGTCGTCATGTTTGACAGATTAGCCAAGTCTTCGCGGCTTAAGTAAATGCTTAATGTGTATCCGTCTTCCTCAATGCCGTAGCTGTCTCTAAGGAAAATAAGTGATTCTGCAAGACGCCCGCGTATGTGCTTTTGTGTTAGATTGACAGTACGATCGTCGCTATAACCCAGTTGCTTTGATAAATATTTAATGAAAAATAGACTAATATTGAAGTTGCTTTTCATTAGTTTCATTATTACAGGCATTGAAAAGAATGCAACGACTGAAGGTTCAAATGCCATAGCGGCAGTTTTATAATCTTCTTCTGCAAAATAAGCTCTGAATCCGAAAAACTCAATTGGCTTTATGATTCTGAGAATCTGGTTGCGTCCGCCAATGCCAACCTTGAATATCTTAACTTTGCCTTGCACAAGACACATCATTCTTGTAGGACCGTCAAAGTCTTTGTATATGAGTTGGTTTCTCTTGAATTTTTGGATATAAATATTATCGGAGAGAATATTCTTCTCTTCGTCAGTAAGCGGTTTCCATAGTTCAGAAATGGCTTGAACTATGGCTGCTTTGTTGTCGTCCTTTTTTAAAGCCATATATATCTAGAGAGATGTAATATAAATATTACTTTGGCAAAATTAATAAAAAAACTTAGAATTAAGCATTTATCTTGACTAAAAATATATTGTAAAACATAAAAATGATGGTTTTGAGAAAAAAAGTTTGACACTAAATTTGTAGACTGAACATTTTTTGTTAACTTTGAAGTCACGTTGAGTATGCCTAATATAAAAGGTAGATGCTCTCAAAACACAATAAAAAACATTTTAAACCTTAATAGAGAACTATGAGTTATTTAAAATTTGAAAAAGCTCTAATGACGAATCTTCAAGAGTCATTACCAAGAGAGTTGCTTCGCACCAACCGCTCTGGAGCTTACTCTTGTTCCACTATTGTTGACTGTAATACTCGAAAGTATCATGGTTTGCTTGTCGTTCCAGTTCCTAAACTGGATGATGACAATCATGTTCTGCTTTCATCACTGGATGTTACAGTTGTTCAGCATGGCGCTGAATTTAATATGGGACTTCATAAGTATCAGGGTAATAACTACAGTCCTATGGGGCACAAGTATATCAAAGAATTTGATTGCGGTAAAATCCCTACTACTGTTTATCGCGTTGGTGGAGTTATCTTGAAGCGTGAAGTCGTATTCCAGCATTATGAGGATAGAATCCTTATTCGCTATACGCTTGTAGACGCCCATTCTATAACAACATTGAGATTTAGTCCTTTCCTCGCTTTCCGAAGTGTTAGACAGTTTACTCATGAGAATTCCGTTGCAAGCAGAGACTATCAGCCTGTTGACAACGGTATAAAGACATGTATGTATTCTGGTTATCCTGAATTGTTTATGCAGTTTAGTAAGGAAAACGAGTTCATGTTTAAGCCTGATTGGTATCGTGGTGTGGAATACTCTAAGGAGCAGGAGCGAGGATATGCCTCTGATGAGGATCTTTATGTTCCTGGATATTTCGAGATGGATATAAAGAAAGGTGAAAGTATTGTCTTTGCTGCTTCTACTTCTGAAAGTAATACCGACAGTTTGAAAAATCTGTTTGATACAGAAATAGGTGAACGTACGCCAAGAGACAACTTCTTTCATTGTCTAGTCAATGCTGCTCATCAATTCCATATTCATGAGAACAATGATGATAGGTATATTCTTGCTGGTTATCCTTGGTTCAAGTGCCGTGCTCGTGATACGTTTATCGCATTGCCGGGATTAACTCTCTCTATTGAAGAGCAGTCTTATTTCGAGCTTGTGATGAAAACAGCGCAAAAGGGACTTGACGAGTTTATGCAAGGAAAGCCGCTTTCGGTGAAGATTTATGAAATGGAACAGCCTGATGTACCGTTGTGGGCTATATGGTGTCTGCAACAGTATGCTAAGGAAGCTGGAATGCAGAAATGCCTAGACATGTACGGACCTTTCATGAAGCGAATATTGACGTTTATCGAGCGAGGTGATCATCCTAATCTTAAGGTTATGGACAACGCTCTTGTTTACACCAATGGTACTGACAAGGCTGTAACTTGGATGAACTCTACTGTGAACGGTAAACCGGTTATACCTCGTACTGGATATATAGTTGAGTTTAATGCTTTGTGGTATAATGCACTAAAGTTTTGTGCATCAATTGCCTTGCTTGCAAAAAAGAATAAAGATGCCGAACATTTGGAGAAGCTGGCTGAACGATGCCGCAAGTCTTTCCTTGATACATTCATGAATGAATACGGTTATCTGTTTGATTATGTAGGTGGAAATGATAGGGATTGGAGCGTAAGACCAAATATGATTTTCGCTGTTGCCTTGGATTATTCTCCTCTAGAGCAAGACCAGAAAAAGAGCGTGTTGGATGTGTGCACACGCGAACTTCTGACTCCTAAGGGATTGCGCTCGCTTTCTCCAAAGAGTGGTGGATATAATCCTATGTATGTAGGGCCACAGACACAGCGCGATTATGCTTATCATCAAGGTACAGCATGGCCTTGGCTTGGAGGTTTCTATATGGAAGCCTGTCTTAAACTCTATAAGCGCACTAGACTTAGTTTCATAGAGAGGCAGATGGTAGGATATGAAGATGAAATGATTAATCACTGCATAGGTACCATTCCTGAACTTTTTGATGGCAATCCGCCTTTCAATGGTCGTGGAGCTATATCATTCGCAATGAATGTTGCCGAGATACTTCGTACTCTTGAGCTTCTTGAAAAGTATAACTTTAAATAAATAGGAGGAGATATAATATGAAAGTATTAATGTTCGGATGGGAATATCCTCCTCATGTATATGGTGGACTGGCAACGGCTAATTATGGTATTACGGAGGGACTACACGCTCAAGGTGATGTTGATATAACTTTATGCTTGCCTAAGCCTTGGGGAGATGAGGATAAGACTCCTGCAAACATCGTGGCAATGAACAGCGTTCCTATTGCCTGGCGTGATGTTGATTATGATTATGTTAAGAATAGAATCGGCAACATAATGTCGCCGGAGCTTTATTATAAACTGCGTGACCATATCTATGGCGACTTCAATTATATGAATGTCAATGATATCGGTGCTATTGATTTTGCTGGTGGATATCCTGCCAACCTTCATGAAGAGATAAATAATTATTCTGTTATAGCCGGAGTTGTGGCTAGAACAATGGATTTTGACATCATCCACGCTCATGACTGGCTTACTTATCCTGCCGGAATACATGTTAAACAGGTTAGCGGTAAACCATTATGCATCCATGTTCACGCAACAGACTTTGATCGTAGTCGTGGACATGTGAATCCTACTGTGTATGGAATAGAGAAGAATGGTATGGATAATGCTGACTGCATCATGTGTGTGAGTGAACTAACTCGCCAGACAGTCATCAATCAGTATCATCAGGACCCACGCAAAGTGTTCACCGTTCATAATGCGGTTTATCCGTTGGAGCAGGAATTGCAGGATATTCCACGTCCAGACCATAAAGGTAAGGAGAAAGTCGTTACTTTCCTTGGACGACTCACAATGCAGAAAGGGCCAGAATATTTTGTTGAGGCAGCTAATATGGTTCTTCACCGCACTCGCAATGTACGTTTCTGTATGGCTGGTTCGGGCGATATGATGGATCAGATGATTTATCTTGCTGCAGAAAGAGGTATTGCAGACCGTTTCCATTTCCCTGGTTTTATGCATGGAAAACAGGTTTATGAATGCCTTAAGGATTCAGATGTGTATGTAATGCCTTCTGTGAGTGAACCGTTTGGTATATCTCCGCTAGAGGCTATGCAATGCGGAACGCCTACTATCATATCAAAGCAGAGTGGTTGTGCCGAGATTCTTACTAATTGTATTAAGGTGGATTACTGGGATATAAACTCTCTTGCCGATGCCATCTATAGTATCTGCCACAACGAGAGTCTGTTTGATTATCTTTCAGTTCAAGGAAAGAACGAGGTAGACCAGATTACTTGGGAAAAGGTTGGCTTGTGGATACGTGAACTCTATGAACGCACTTTGGGATGGCGCTAGATAAACAGAATAAAGTAAAAAAATATATAGCATGAAGACAATTTGTTTATATTTCGAAATACATCAGATTATACATCTGAAAAGATATCGCTTCTTTGATATCGGTACCGATCATTATTATTATGATGATTACGAGAACGAGCGAAACATTACTGAGATTACCGAGCGTTCTTACATGCCTGCGCTAAATGCGTTGCTTGACATGATAAAGGCTAACGGAGATTATTTCAAGGTGGCTTTCTCTCTTAGCGGCGTTGGCGTAGAGCAGTTGGAAATGCATGCTCCGCAAGTGTTGGAAAAATTGCAGGAACTCAATAATACTGGTTGTGTTGAATTTCTTGCCGAACCTTATTCGCATGGTCTTTCTTCACTTGTAAATGAGGAAGGATTTGAAGAGGAAGTAAAGAGACAGTGCGCAAAGATGAATGAGTATTTTGGACACTATCCAAAGGTGCTGCGCAATTCTTCGCTTATTTATAGCGATGATATCGGATTAAAGGTTTCCCAGATGGGATTCAAAGGTATGCTCACTGAGGGCGCAAAACATGTATTGGGTTGGAAGTCTCCACATTATTTATATAATAGTGCTTTGGCTCCAAATTTGAAACTTCTGTTGCGTGATATAAATCTCAGTGATGATATTTCACTGCGTTTCAGCAATAAGGATTGGAACGGGTATCCTTTGTTTGCTGATAATTATATCAATCGTATTGTTGCGTTGCCTCAAGAGGAGCAAATTGTGAATGTCTTTATGGAACTTTCGGCTATTGGCATAGCTCAGCCTTTGTCTAGCAATATTCTTGAATTTCTTAAAGCTTTGCCAGCTTGCGCTAAAGCTCGCAATATTACTTTCTCTACTCCGACAGAGATTTGTGATAGTGTCAAACCAGTTGATTCGCTTAATGTTCCAGACACGCTTAGTTGGATTGACGAAGAGCGAGATGTAAGTTCATGGTTGGGTAATCCTATGCAGCGTGAGGCTTTCAATAAGTTGTATAGTGTTGCTAATCGTGTGCGCATAGCTAATGACCCTCGTATAAATCAAGATTGGGATTATTTGCAGGCTAGCAACAACTTCCGCTTTATGACAACGAAACCAGCTGTTTTAGGTGTTGACCGCGGTATCTATAGTAGTCCTTTTGACGCCTTCACCAACTATATGAATATCCTTGGTGATTTCATCAATCGTGTCAACAATCTCTATTCTACGGATATTGATAATGACGAACTTGAAGGCTTGCTCACAACGATTAAGAATCAAGGTGATGAAATAGAGATGAAAGATAAAGAGATATCTCGTCTTCAGGCTAAGATTGAAAAGATTGAGACTGAAAGCGATAAGTTCCGTGACAAGGTTGAAGGAAAGACTACTCCTAAGAAAGATGCTACAAAGAAATCTACAGTTAAGAAATCTGCCACAAAGAAAGTTGTGAAAGAACCTGTTACGAAGCCTTCAAAGGCAAAGTAACTTTAATAACTGTGTTATATTAATTAGATGTTATGTTAATTATTAGCTCAATATGAGCTTTTAATCTCGATTTATGGTAGAGGGAGGTCGGTTCAAAACTGGCTTCCCTTTTATTATGGAATAAGAATTATATATGCGGAACATAATAGTTTGATTTTTGACTTAGTTTTTTCGAAATACAATTGAGTGATTAGGCTCTAATCACTCTGCAAAGTGTGAAACATTACAGAGTAATTAGGGCCTAATCACTATTTGATTGAATGTCAAAAAAACTTTTTTCTGTGGGGAGATGATATAATCACTAAAAGCAAATATATAAAGGTTGTCTAAACTTTTATTTTCAGGTAGTGTTATACCAGCATCATAGTCTGCTATATATTGCTAGAATAAAAAAAGTCAGACAGATATAATTATTCTGTCTGACTTTTATTATTTTTGTAGTCTGATTTGCCTTTTTATTCTTTATTTAAAATATCTTTGAGTAAATCAGGTAACTTAATGTTGTCACAATTAATTACGGATAAAGCCTCTTTTCCTTTAGAGGTTAGTGAAAAATACATTTGTCGCTTGTCCGTATTTCCAATAACACGTTTGACCATGTCTTTATTTTCTACAGACTTAATCACTTTGGATGTGTTAGATGTTGTCAATCCCAGCGAGTCAGCGATTTCACCAGATGAAAGTTTGGAGGTTTTTGATAGACAACATAATAACATGCCTTCATTGAGACATAAGTTATATGTTTTTTCCATCTCAGCTTCAAATGCTGCTACGGCTCTATTTATTTCTCTTATTTTACATAATGTTTCCATCTTGTTTTTCTATTTTGCGTGCAAAATTACATCTATATGTTGAAAAAAAAGTATCTACATGAAATATTTTCCATTTTTTAACGCCCTGTATATGTTGAGATAACACATTGTTTATAAGCTATCTTCAAGGCATTTACGTGTATTATTTTTTCTTTTTTAATATCAAATCTAAAGGGCAGAACTTCGTAAACGACGATTGCAATAAATTGATACCAACAAAAAGTGGGAGTAATAGCCAAAGTATAGATACTAAATATGCCAGTACAACGCCAAGTATAATAAGCATTCCGGCTAATCTTCTGATTATATATTCTTTTTCCATGACTATTCTATTTTATAATAAGATTGAATTTTTCTCTACATCAATAACAAATGCGTGAGCAGGAAAGCTAAATCCAGAATCCATATTGCATTGATTAACTTTCTCTATTACAAGTGATGATTCTTCTTCTGTAGTAAAGCAGAAAAACATTATGGAATTGGTTTTAGCATTACCAGAATTCTCTCCAAACCAATTTAATAGTTGGGATTCCTTATTCTTTTTATATCCGGTGATATCAATCGTGCTGAACCTCTTCACGCCAGCTTGATCAAGTAGCTGAGCTACTTGGTCATGGCTTTCTTTAATACTTAATATTATTGTCAGTTTCATAATGTTGTTACTTTACTTTGTTTTTTAGCATTTTGAAGTATAATAGTGGAACTACGATTAGTGTAAGAACTGTTGATGTTATAGTTCCTCCGATTAAAGATATTGCCAATCCCTGGAAAATAGGGTCAAAGAGTATTACGATTGCACCTATCACAACACCTCCAGCGGTGAGTAGGATAGGGGTAGTTCTTACGGCTCCTGCTTCCACAATGGCCTGTTTAAGCGGAATTCCATCTTTCAATCTTAAGTCGATGAAATCTATTAGCAGTATTGAATTACGCACCATAATACCCGCCAGAGCAATAAAGCCGATCATGGATGGCGCGCTAAAGTATGCTCCCATAATCCAATGCCCTAAGATAATACCAATAAGAGATAGCGGTATGGCTGATAATTGTACCAGAGGCGTTATGAAGTTTTGGAACCAAGCCACAATCAGTACATAGATAATGATTAATACGAATAAGAATGCAATTCCCAAATCGCGGAATACTTCGTATGTTATCTGCCATTCTCCATCCCATTTAAGTGTGAAATTATCCTCTTTGCTTGGCTGTTGCGTATATGCTTCTTTCAGTTTGTAACCTTCAGGTAATTTTACTTTTGATAATTGATTGGATACATCAGACATTGCATACGTTGGACTTTCTAACTTTCCTGCTACATCAGTTGTGACATATACAACTCGTTTTTGGTCTTTTCGGGAAATGCTTTTGTCTTTTAATTCTTTTGTTACTTTTACCAAATCTCCAATAGGTATCGCCATGCCCTGTTTGTTTACAACTTTCATACTCAGGACATTTTCTATACTCGATTTATCTTTTTCTGGCAATTGCAATACAATTCCAATCTGATCCACGCTTGATGGGCGATGTAATATACCTACCGGCATCCCAGATAATGCAGCATTGACGTTTTGTAGCACTTGTGCCTCTGGTATTCCCAGTTTCATAGCTTTGTCTTTATCTACTGCGAATTTATATTCTGCCTGATTGGCTTCTACCGTCCAGTCTACGTCTACAACGTTATCTGTTTTTGACAATAAGTCTTTAACCTGACTGGCAACATTGATTTGTTTTGCATAGTCAGGACCATAAATCTCTGCTACGATGGTTGACATAACAGGAGGACCAGGTGGGACCTCAACGACTTTTACATTTGCGTTATACCTTTTACCGATAGCTTGCAAACTTGCACGCATAGATTTTGCTATGTCGTGGCTTTGCTCACTGCGTTCCCCTTTATCAATTAAGTTTACTTGTATGTCTGCTACATTATCACCCGAGCGAAAATCGTAGTGACGTATCAATCCATTAAAACTTATTGGTGCTGATGTTCCTACATACGTTTGATAATTGGTAACCTTGTCGTTTTTGCTTACATATAGTCCCAGTTCTTTGGCTACGGCTGCTGTACGTTCCAAGGTTGTTCCTTCTGGCATGTCAATAATTACCTGAAACTCATTCTTATTATCAAATGGAAGCATCTTTACCGGTACTGATTTAGTAAAGAACAGTACAAATGTTGCTAGCAGAATCGCCGTTAATGACAGCATAAATGTCCACCTCCTTTTTCTGCTTTCCAGAAATGGTGTTGTTATTTTAGAATATACCTTATATATATATGTCTCATGCAGTTCGGTTGAAGACTCTTTTTCTGCTACGCCATTACTTTTCTTTCCTTTAAATCTTAAGAATTGATAGCCAAAATATGGTGTTAGTGTTAATGCTATCAGTAGAGAGAATGTCATCGCGATAGCTGCACCGATAGGCATAGGACTCATGTATGGCCCCATCATTCCTGATACAAATGCCATTGGCAATACAGCGGCGATAACCGTTAATGTGGCAAGTATAGTAGGGTTGCCGACTTCGTTGATTGCAAAGATTGCCGCTTGAAGTGGTGGCAGATTCTTCATCTTAAAGTGTCTGTGCATGTTTTCGGCAATAACGATAGAGTCGTCTACCACAATACCCGTGACAAAGACGAGAGCGAAAAGAGTAATTCTGTTCAGGGTATACCCCAGAAAATAGTAGGCAAATAGGGTCAGTGCAAATGTAATTGGTACTGATAAGAATACAACTAATCCTCCGCGCCATCCCATAGCGAGCATCACAAACAATGTAACGGCAATAATCGCAATAACTAAGTGCATTAATAGTTCAGACACTTTGTGTGATGCAGTTTCACCATAGTTGCGTGTAACATCTACATGAATATCATTTGTAATGACATTTTCTTTCAATTGGTCAACTTTGTTGATAACTGTCTCAGCCAGTTTCATCGCATCAGCTCCTTTTTTCTTGGCGATAGAGATTGTGATAGCCGAATAATCATCTGGCATATTGGCTTTCTCTTTTGCTTCGGCTGCTCCATAACTAAATGAGACATATTGCTTTGGTGTTTCCGGTCCGTCTTCAACGTTTGCTATTTGGTAGAGATATACTGGTTGATTATCATTTGTGCCGACAATCATATTTTTTACTTCATCCCTATTTGCAAAGAAGTTGCCAGTTTGAACAGAATAGACTTTATCTCCGTTAATGATATTACCGCTTTGCATCTGAACATTGTTTGCCTGAAGAGCCTGAGAGATAGTTCCAAAATCCACTTTACTTTCAGCCATCTTGTCTTTATCAAGTATAACTCTTACTTGACGGCTTTGTCCACCGATAACTTTTACTTGCGCAACATCCGGAATCATTTTGATTTCGTTACCTACGACCTCGGATACCTGCCTTAGTTCATATCCGCTCATCTTATTGCTCCAGAGCGTGAATGCCAAAGCTGGAACATCATCTATAGAACGCGATTTGATGAGGGGCATCGTTGCTCCTTGTGGCATGTGATCCATGTTTTTCATGATCTCGTTGTACAATTTTACTAAAGACCGTTCAGAGTCTTCTCCAACGTAGAATTGTACGGTGAGCATACCCATGCCATTCATAGATGTGGAATATACGTGTTCCACTCCTTTGATGTTTGATACGATTTTTTCTATCGGTTGTACCACTCCCGATTCCACTTCTTTTGGTGTGGCACCAGGATATCCGATCATTATGTCCGCAGTAGGAACTTCTATTTGAGGATCCTCTTCGCGCGGAATAAAATATATACTGAATATGCCTAATAGCAAAAATGCAAATACTAGCAATATACTTAGCTTGGATTTGATAAATGCATTGGCTATTTTTCCTGAAATTCCATTTTCCATAGCTTGTATTTTAATCTGTTACAATAATCTTTTGTCCATTGTATAGTTTCACATTAGCGCTTTCTATAACTCGGTCCGTTTCACTAAGACCAGACAATACTACTACTTGGTCTCCTGTTTCATTGCCTAAGCGTACCCAATGTAAAATAGCTCTGTTGTCTTTATCTGCAACATAGACTCCTGTAAGTTGGTCTTTTGTTACGATAGATGATTTCTCGACTAGTATTTGTGGCGTGCCTCCGTCTGCTTTCTTGTTTGGAATATGAATTCCGGCATACATTCCGGCACGTAATTTAGCCTTGTCTTTCTGTCCGATTGATATTTTCATTCCATATTGTCCTCCAGTCATTGTTGCAGATGGGCTTATTTCACTAATGAAACCGTGGATATAGATACCCAAAGATTTAATGTCTATTTTTACTTTGTCGCCTGCATGTATATATGCAATATAGTTTTCAGGAACAGATGCTGTTATATTCATGTCTCCTGATTGTTCTACTGATAATAGTTGCATTCCAGGATTAGCGATATTTCCCTCGTCTACGATCTTTTGTGTGATAACGCCCGTAAAAGGTGCTTTTATATTCGTATATGCGAGCATCGATTTTACTTCTTTTAATCCTTCACGTGCCATTTGTAAATGGGCTTTAGCAGAGATGTTTTTCAGTGCTACGTTTTCCAGTTCTTTATCAGAAACACTCTTTTGTTCATGTAGTGTTTGATACCTTTGATAATCGCGTTGTGCATCTTTTACAGCAGCATCGGCCTCGGTAATCATAGCTCTTGACTGAGCTTCCTTAGCTTTTAAATCACTACTGTTGATGACAATGAGGGTCTGACCTTTTTTAACAAGATCACCTTGCTTCACATAAATTTTATCAATGTATCCCATTACTTTTGTGCTGATTACAGCCGTCTGTTTGGCAGAGACCATACCACTGATAAAGATCTCTTCACTGTTTGTATTTGTAGGATAATATGTTTTTACCCGTACAGCACTTTCTTCTTTCTCTTTATTAGATTTAGAAGAACATGAAGCAAGAACTGCGATTGCTGCTATATATAAAAATGTACGTATTTTCATTGTTATAACTGATTGGTTATGAATTAATAATTAGATGTCAGTAATTCTGTATAATATTTCGTAATATTATATGACATGATAGCCTGTGCCAATGCTATTCTCTGTTGCGAGAGTTGTGCTTGGGCTGTGAGAAGGTCTGTAGTGCTGACAAGTCCCTCTTTAAATCTATTGTTTAGAATTCTGAGAGCTTCTGTTGCTTGCGCTACGCTTGTATCGTGTTTTTTGATTTCTATCTGCAAATCATTCAGGTCTCTTAATGTCTTGTTAAGTTCTAACCGGCTTTTATCAACAAATTGGTTCAATTCTTTGTTTATTTTGTCTGTCGTATAATTCGCAGATTTTATTTTACTCATGTTCTGGTTTCCTGAGAAGATGTTCCAACTGAGAGAAATGCCAGCCATATATGAGTTTTTGTTAAAGCCAAATGCTTTAGAGTCATTGAATTGGTAGCTACCAAATGCGTTTATTTTGGGTAGAAGGGCCATATTGGATGATTTGACCATCATCTTTGATGCATTTAGAGCTGTCTTCATGGCCATGATGTCAGACCTGGTTTCCGAAAGCGCTGCATTTTCAAATCCATAAATCTCCTGTGTCAAAGAATCAGTTGAATATAGACTTTGCTTGTCTTGAGGATTTCCTGCGAGGAGATTGAGCCCTTCAGATGCATTCTCAATATTACTTGTAGCCTTAGAGAGTGCGCTTTCTACAGTGTTTAGTTGTACATCAGCATTTAATACATCTGATTTTTGTACTAATCCTTGTTTGTAGAAATTGTTTACTGATTGATTAATCTGTTTTACATCAATCAATGTTCCTTGTAATATTTGTCTTAATTGGTATGCAAACTGTAGTTGTGTGTAGGCTTTTTGTACTTCAAAAGTGATATATTTTTTAGTATATGCCGATTTATATTTGTATACATCTTGCTGAAGTTTAGCCCCTTTGCGTGCATAAATCATGTCAAGATTGAATATTGGTAGTTTGGCGTCAATAGAAGTTCCGTAGTTACGGGTAGCTCCAGGGTTATTCAATTTTGCTGGTTCAAAGTCTTGCGCTGTGGCAATACCTTGTTGCAGTAGGAATCCGAATGCATTCAGAGGATTACTAGTAACCATAGCTGTATAATTGACAGACAGTTGAGGCAAAAATACAGCGTCGGTTTGATGATAATTTGCGGTAGATATCTTGCTATCCAATTCCGCTATTTGTATGTTGGCATTATTCTTTGCGGCAATAGCAACAGCGTCTTCCATCGAAATATGATTCCGTTGTTGTGCATCTGTTGTAATTGGGTTTAAAAGAATATACCCGACAGCAATTAAAAAAATCTTCGTTCTGTTCATCTTTTTTTCTTGTATAGGGTTAAAACAGTTATTTTATTTGGAGAGAAGAACTTCTTGTATTGCTTTCTCGAATCCGTTTTTAGGCATTGCTCCAACTGACATTTGTGGTGCCCCGTTCATTGGAATGAACAAAACTGATGGTATTGACCTTATTCCAAATGCCGCTGCTAGGTCTTGTTCTTGTTCGGTATCTACTTTGTATATATAGATACTGTCTTTATATTCTTCGGCTAATTCTTCCATAATAGGGCTTACTGCCTTACATGGGCCGCACCACGTTGCGTAAAAGTCAATGATTGCTGGTTTGTCACCAAGGTATTTCCATTCTGTTGGATTATTCTCGAAGTCAGCTACTTTCTTAAGAAATTCTGCCTTAGTTAATTGAGTTGCTTTCATTTTAAATTGTGTTTTATGTTTATATATTTTTATTCCTTATCTGATGTTATTTCTTCGGCTTGTATGGTTTAATAAAGTCTTTGTAAACTTGTCTCTTGTCATTTGATAAAGAGCATCCTCCAGTTCCGCAACATGACAAATTAAGTATACCCTGAAATATAAGCAGTGCACCGAACAATGTTGTGATATTCTCTTTAGAAGTAGTGCCGAATATACATAGTGCAATTCCTAATACCAATCTTATGATACGTGGCATATTCCAGCCACAGAATATTCTGTTTATCCATTTTGAAGTGTTCTCTTTCATATTCTTTCTTTGTTTTATTGTTTGTGATTTCTTACAGATTATAATTCCCTGAGATATATGTTCCTTTGGAAAACAATGCAAATATAAGTTATGTTTTCTATAAAACAAAATTTCTAAGGGAAAATATTACATTTATACATGAAGTTTTCTACTTATTTTACAAAATACTTTGTTTTACTATTTTTTGTAAAGCGTGACAAAGGTTATGCTGCATACTGAAAAATAAAATAGGACACGTTTTATTTTGCTTTTTCACTCGTTTGCCGTACTCTACCTACGGTTAAGATAAGCTGCACTCGGGAAAACAAAATTAAAACACGTTTTATTTTGCTTTTTCACTCGTTTGCCGTATCTTTGCATAATAATAATAATTTAAGGCAAGCGAAATGAAGACATGTTATGTGGCGGCATTGGCATTAGCTATAGCTGTTGTATCTTGCAAGCAAGACAAACGAACTGGCGATATAATTACTAAAAAGCCGGTAGCTGAAGTTCACAAGACAATTCAAAAAACAGGCGATTATTCTCAGACACGTCATGTTAATTGGCTTGGGAATGATTATTCTATTGTAGTACAACGAATGGCAGATATATCTTCAACAGTTGTTGATGATGGCTCAGGGAATAAATATTACAACAATAAAATTATTGTAAGAATATTGAGAAAAGACGGTACTGAATTCTTTAAACGTGAGTTTGTAAAGTCAGATTTCTCTTCATACATTGATGATTCTTATAATCACAAAGGTGTTCTTTTGGGTGTTGTTTTTGACAGAGCAGAAGGAGACAATATGTATTTTGCGGCAAGTATTGGCTCACCTGATAGATTGAGTGATGAATATGTTCCGCTTGTTGTTAAGATATCAAGAGCTGGTCATGCTTCAATTTTAAAGGATACACAACTTGATACAGGAAGTGAACAGCAAAAAAGTGACGATGAGGAAATGTCAGAAGACTAAAAGATATTGATTATATAACAATAAAAAAGAGATTAAGGAATTTCCTCAATCTCTTTTTTGTTATTTGGAGTTTATTAGTAACCCTTATTCTGCCAGAAACCAGTACTGCTATTTTCTTCTGTTGTTAAGTTGGTCACAGAGTTTGTTTTAAAAGTCTTCCATTTTGCAGTTTATTTAATGATGTTATACGAATTTTTTTATTTGGTTAACAAAAAAAAGCTGCATCATATTTATGATGCAGCCTTTTGCCTTATTTATATATATATTTAATCTCTAAGCAATGCTTGATGAGCCTTTTCAAACTCTTGAGGATATTTTCCAATGAAGCACATGTTAACCAAGCAATTTGCCAATATCTCAATATCGTTTAGGTCTACACCTTTCTCACGAGAAACATCTTTGCCTAGTGTTACTTCCCATGGACCATTGAAGCTTGAATCATCAGCACCCATGTATTGTTCTTCACCTTTTCCATTGATTAATTTGTATCTTATGCTTTTAGTCGAAGATACAGGATGTATGGAATTCATGATGCTGTAGGCTTCATTCAATTGATCACGAAATTTGGCCGTACCTGGAAACATATCGTTTATGACGGGCATTATTTCGTCAAACTGGTATGCTTTTACTAATTGGTGAAGTTTCATATTCAGTCTATATTTAGAATTTAGCCATCTTTATGGCATCTATAGCGCATTCATCACCCTTGTTTCCAAGTGAACCGCCACTTCTATCTTTAGCCTGTTGCAAGTCGTTTGTTGTCAACAAACCATAGATTACTGGTATTTCCTGAGTTGCATTGAGTCTTGCTATACCATAAGTTACACCTTGACATATATAATCAAAGTGTGGAGTATCGCCTTTGATAACACTTCCGAGGATGATGACAGCATCATATCCTCCGTGAAGAATCATTTGGCGTGCTCCGTAAACAAGTTCAAAACTTCCTGGAACTGTTCTTACATGAATATTCTCAGGCAGAGTTCCGTGCTTTTCCAACGTACTCACTGCTCCGTCAAGAATAGCTCCAGTGATTTCAGGATTCCATTCAGCAACAACAATGCCGAAACACATGTTGCTAGCATCAGGTATCATACTTAAGTCGTAGTCTGAGAGGTTATGTAATGCTGTTGCCATTATCTTGATGCTCTTTCTATATATTTGTCTATTTCCTGACTCTGAACGAGTGGAGAGTTGACGTATTTAGATTTAATGTCTTGATATATCTTCAATGCGTCTTCCTTCTTTCCCTGACTTTCGAGAAGTATTGCTGCCTGAAGACGGAATGTAGGAGATAGACTGTTGTTTACTCCATCTTGGCCTTCGCTGTCAGCCATATCGGCAGCTTTCTTAAGACTGCTTATTGCCTTATCCAACTGGTTTACGTGTGCATAAGCATTACCTAGTGCAGCAACAGCTGCTGGACTAACCATCGCGTCATCTGATGGTGAATATTCATCAAGATATTTCACAGCGTCATTCCATTTGTTTAGATTTGCATAGCACAATCCAGCATAAAGATTAGCCAAATTTGCAGCATCAGTTCCACCATAGTTATTTATGATATTAACGAAACCAGTGAATGTTGCACCGTCACCGTTAAGAGCTTTGTCAAATTGTTCTGCATTAAAATATACCTGTCCCTTTGCTAATTCGGTAGTTGCTTTCTCCTCACGAGGACCTCCTACATAAGCTTTGTACATGAAGTATCCTGCGATGATTACGATAATTGCCAATACAGCAATGATAATAGCTTTCTTGTATTTATCGAAGAAAGTCTCTGAATTTAAGAGGGAATCATTATTGTATGCCCTCTGTTGGTTTTTGTCTGCCATTATTATTTTTGTTTTTTTATTTATTTCTTTTTCAATATCCTGTCCGAATTGGACGGGTGGTATAACGTCGCAAAATTACGTAAATAATCTCACATATTGAAATTTATTTCATTTTTTTTTCGTTTTTACGTTATAAAACTGATAACTTTGCAAATGATATTATGATACTAAATAAACTTTCCATAATAAATTATAAGAATATCCGAGAGACAACTGTATGCCTGTCGCCAAAATTGAATTGTTTTATTGGTAGTAATGGAGTAGGGAAGACCAATTTTCTTGATGCGGTCTACTATCTTTCTTTCTGTCGAAGCGCATTCAATCCGATTGACTCACAAGTTATTACTCATGAACAGGATTTCTTTGTTCTTGACGGTAGCTATATTACAGATAATGGTGATGTTGAGAATATTTATTGTGGAATGAAGCGTGGAACAAAAAAGCATTTCAAACGTAATAAAAAAGAGTATCGCCGCTTGTCTGAGCACATAGGATTGGTTCCGCTTATATTTGTTTCTCCTTCAGATTCACTTCTTATTGAAGGTGGAAGTGAAGAGCGCAGAAGGCTTATGGATATGGTGATTTCGCAATATGATAATTCATATATAGAGGCGTTGTCTTCATATAATAAATCTTTACAACAACGTAATGCCTTATTGAAAATGGATGACGAACCTGATGTCGCAATTATGGAAATATGGGAAGAGCAAATGGCTGTAAATGGTGAAATCCTTTATCATAAGCGTGATGAGTTCGTTAAGTCGCTTGTTCCTATTTTTCAGAAGATTTATAATCGAATATCGGGTAATCATGAAACTGTGTCATTGAATTATATATCTCATTGTCAACGTGGTGATTTGCTTGACGTTATTCGTAGAGACCGCCATAAAGACAGAGCTGTAGGCTATTCATTGCATGGCGTTCATCGTGATGATTTAGAAATGCTTATTGACGGTTATCAAATGAAACGAGAGGGAAGTCAAGGACAGCATAAGACATTTGCATTGGCTCTGAAACTTGCACAGTTTGATTTCTTGAAGCGAACTTCTTCTAACACTACACCACTGCTGTTGTTGGATGATATATTTGATAAACTAGATACAAATAGGGTAGAAGAAATTGTAAATCTTGTTGCAGGAGATAACTTCGGTCAGATTTTCATTACAGATACCAATCGTGATCATCTAGACAAAATTCTGGCGAGTGGTGAGTTTGATTATAAATTATTTTCCGTCAATGACGGTGAAATAGAAATTAAAGATTAATGTTTAAGCGCGATGTAAAAACTTTGGATGAAATCTTAAAGCGCCTTTTGCGCTCTGAGGGTTTTGAGACGCCACTTCTACAAAAGCGTCTTATGGATTCATGGGATTCTGTTGTTGGTAGTTCTATCGCAAAGTATACCGGTGAAAAGTTTATAAAGAACCAAACACTATTCGTGAAAATACTTAATCCTGCTTTGCGTCAAGACCTTAGCATGATGCGCTCAAAAATTGTCAAACATCTTAATGACAATGTTGGTGCGATGATTATCACCGATATAAAATTCTTCTAGTCAATCACCTCGTCCATTTTTATATCAGTTTTCTCTGTTGGCACAATGTCAACCTTTTGAAAATTAAAACATATACCAATCTTATATGCTTGTGGTATATATTTAAGAAATCTGTCATAATATCCTTTTCCACGCCCTAATCGATTTCCATTGGCATCGAAACTCATGCCTGGTACAACAGCAACGTCTATATTTTTGTAGTCTTCATATTTTCTACCTACTGGTTCCAATATGTGGTAGGCAATACCTTCTCTTAGGTCGTTTTTGTCTTTATACTCTCTAATCTCAAGTTCTTCTCCGTTGATGACAACAGGTAGCAACACTTTCTTGCCCAAAGCAACTAATGTATCTACAACCTGATGTGTATTAACCTCGTCAGGCATTGAATAATACATAAGAATAGTCTTTGCCTTCTTTATTTTGTCATTGTCAAGGAGTTTACTAATAAGCATAAGCGACAGTTCGCTTAGCTTTTGGCTAGTGAACTGTCGCTTGCGCTCTCTTATATCTTTTCTTAATTCTGCCTTAAGCATTTGCAATTAATTTTTTCCTTAGTCCAACATTGTCTAAATGTTTACCTAACATTGCAATCTTTTTCCCTTTTAAAACTTTCTTTACTGGTTTTTGGGGGAAAGCTGACTTATTCTTGAATACTCTCATGGCCTTTACTATTACAGGGTCATCTTGATTTATGTATTCATTCCAAGCTTCTTCGTCAAGCATATTGTAAACGATTCTACTGTTGATATAGCGTTGTAGCATTTTATGGCTCTTCGCAATCATAAGGTTACGTCGTTGTAATCCGTGCAGGTCTGCATAGGCCGCAAATTTATCTACAGTGTTTTGCTTTACTAGATAGTCGTTGAGTTCCATCATCTCCTTGAAGTTGTTTAACTTAGGACGATTGTCATCAGTGTATGTAAATGCAAATTGTAGAATCAGTCCGCTCATCGCAGCCTGTTTGTAGTATGATGTAACACCAGTAGTGTCTTCAGGCACAAATATATCAGGAGTGATACCACCACCACCATAAACGGTGCGTCCGTTTGATGTATGATATGCTGGACCTGCATGCTTTATGCTGTCTTGAGAGAAGAATTCTCCGTGTTGATATCTAGTCATAAGGTCTTGCTGATATTCAGGGTCTTCACCATTTACGTATGGTTTCTGTATACAGCGTCCTGAAGGAGTGTAGTATCTGGCTATTGTCAGTCTTATCATACTTCCATCAGGGAATCCAATCTGTTGCTGAACAAGTCCCTTACCAAATGATCGGCGACCGATGATTGTTGCACGGTCATTATCCTGCATTGCTCCAGCGAAGATTTCGGAAGCTGAGGCAGAACCCTCGTTAATCAAAACTACCAATGGTATGTTCTGGTATGTACCCTTACCGTCTGAGCGATAGTCTTGTCTTGGACTCTTTCTACCTTGTGTATAAACAATTAGTTTATTCTTTGGTAGGAATTCATTTGCAATTTGTACGGCACTGTTAAGGTAACCACCGGTATTGTCGCGCAAGTCTATTACAAGGTTACTGAAACCCTCTTGTGAAAGTTTTGCTAATGCAATAAGCATCTCCGGATAAGTTGTTTCTCCAAAGTTCTTTATTCTGATGTAGCCCGTCTCATTGTCAATCATGTAAGTGGCAGAAATACTCTTTTGTGGTATTTCACCTCTTGTAACAGTGAAATATTTAAAGGCTTTCTGTCCGAATCTCTGTACACCAATTTTTACTTTTGTATCTTTTTGACCTTTGAGTCTGTGCTGAGCTTCTTCGTTCGTAACTATTTTACCAACAAATCTCTTCCCGTCCACACTTACGATTTTGTCACCAGCCAATATACCTGCACGTTCAGCAGGTCCGTTCTTTATGACATTCTGTACGTGTATGGTGTCTTGACGAATAGTAAATTCGATACCAACACCTGAGAAGGAACCTTTCAAATCATCATTTGCAGATTGTACATCCTTTGCACTGATATACACTGAATGGGGATCTAACTCTGACAGAATCTGTGGAATCGCCTTGTCTACAAGTGAATCTATGTTCACCTTGTCAACATACTGGTCATCAATGATGTGCAGTAAATTGTTTAGTCTGTTACTTCCTGAATTAATAATATTCAGTCTGTTACCCGAAAAATGATTAGCATAAAATGTTCCGATAAAAATACCTGCCACAACGCATAGCGCCATAATTAGCGGCATCCATCGGTTATTTTTCTTCTGCTCCATATTGTTTAATATTATTTCTCTGTTCTTTTAGCAGTTACCTGCTTCGTGTTTAAAAACTCTCTTGTCATATAAAGACAATGATGCTTCTATTCTTTGTCTCCTAAATAAATAACTTCAATACCTGCTTTTTTCATTAGGTTGATACCGTCTTCCAGTCGATATTTCTCACCATAAACCACACGCTTTATTCCTGATTGTATAATCAGTTTTGAACATTCAATACAAGGTGACGCTGTGACATAAAGGGTACTGCCGTCACTATTGTTGTTGCTTCGTGCCAGTTTCGTTATGGCATTAGCTTCAGCGTGCAATACGTATGGTTGAGTAACGTTATTGGCATCTTCACACAAGTTTTCAAATCCACTTGGCGTTCCGTTATATCCGTCACTGATAATCATCTTGTCTTTTACGACCAATGCACCTACCTGTCTGCGTTTGCAGTATGAGTTCTCAGCCCATATCCTTGCCATGCGAAGGTACCTGTAGTCCAACTTCTCTTGTTTTTCCTCAGCAGTCATATTGATTATTATTTATATCGTTGTGAACCTATTATTTTATTCCGTTTCTTTTCAGTAAAGCATCAATGGTCGGTTCTTGTCCTCTGAATTTCTTATAGAGAACCATTGGATGTTCTGTTCCGCCCTTTGACAGTATATTGTCTCTGAAGCTTTTAGCTGTTTTCTTGTCGAATATACCATTCTTTTTGAATACGCTGAAAGCATCAGCATCTAAAACCTCTGCCCATTTGTAACTATAGTATCCTGCAGCATATCCACCAGCCATGATATGGCTGAACTGTACGGTCATACATGTGTCAGGCAGTTGTTCTGATAGCATCGCTTTTTCCCAAGCTTTCTTTTCAAACTTTATGATATCTTCATTAAACTCATTTTTCTTTGTGTAGTATGCCATGTCAAGAAGTCCAAAACTTACTTGTCTCATGCAACCGTAAGCAGCCATGAAATTTCTACTCTTAACGATTCTGTCTATCAGCTCGTCAGGAATAGGCTCGCCTGTCTGATAATGGAATGCAAATGTACGCAAGAAATCCTTCTCTACAGAATAGTTTTCCATAAACTGTGAAGGTAGTTCTACAAAATCCCACCATACGTTTGTTCCGCTTAAGCTCTCAAAACGTGTGTTTGCAAACATTCCATGTAATGAGTGTCCGAATTCATGTAAGAAAGTTTCAACTTCTCCAAGTGTTAGCAGTGCAGGTTTGTCATCAGTAGGTTTTGTCAAGTTCATGACAAGACTCACATGTGGGCGACTATTGTTTCCCTTGTAATCAATCCATTGTCCCTTGAATTCAGTCATCCAAGCTCCACCTTGCTTGCCGTTTCTTGGATGAAAATCAGCATACAGTACAGCTAGGAAACTACCGTCTTCATCAAACACCTCATAGGCTTTTACGTCTGGGTTATAAACCGATATTTTCTTATTTTCCTTGAATGTTATTCCGTATAGTTTTGTCGCAAGGCCGAACACACCTTTTATCACATTAGATATTTCAAAATACGGTCTTAGCATTTCTGCGTCCAGATTGTATTTTTCCATTTGCAGCTTGTGTGAGTAATAGCTGAAGTCCCAAGGTTCCAGTTTGAAGTCTTCTCCTTCAATCTTTTTGGCCATAGCTTCAATCTCTTTAACCTCGTCTTTTGCATAAGGTT
The DNA here is from genome assembly GCA_018053665.1 of Prevotella sp. Lineage (GTDB taxonomy): Bacteria > Bacteroidota > Bacteroidia > Bacteroidales > Bacteroidaceae > Prevotella. The sequence continues at coordinate 10,125 of JAGPKZ010000006.1, read as the reverse complement.
TGTATGCATCAATAAGGTCGTCAAGCAACTTATATACGTTATCAACATTACTAGCCATTCTATGTTTCAATGCATAGTCTGCGTATGTCTCAAAGCCTAGCAGTTGCGCTACTTCCCTTCTAATGTTTATTAGTCTCTTGCATATTTCCAGATTGTTTTCACTATTGTCGTGAGTACATTCTGTATTTCTAGCCATATACATATCCTTACGTAGATTACGCATTGTGGAATATGTCATGAATGGGCTAAAGCTAGGATAATCCAATGTAAATATCCAACCTTCCTTTTCTTTTTCCTTTGCCGTTAGGGCAGCAGCCTCTTTTGCAGTATCAGGCAGACCGTCTAGTTCTTCTTCATTTGTGATATGAAGTTCGTAAGCCTTAGTCTCTTTCAATAAGTTCTGTGAAAATTGCAGCGACATCATACTTGATTCCTCAGTGAGCTTGCGCAATTTATCCTTATCAGCATCGTTCAATAGCGCACCGCTTCTAACGAAACCGTCATAGCTTTTGTCTAGCAGAATCTGTTCTTCCGCTGTCAGTTCACGATGATGCTCATGTACATATTTTATTCTCTCAAAGAGCTTTTTGTTAAGACTCACGTCGTTTGAATGCTTGGTGAGTATAGGACTCAATTTTTGTGCAAGTTCGTCCATCTCATCATTTGTATTAGCACTAAGCATGCACGAAAATACATTTGATACTCTGTCCAGCAAATCGTAGTAATGTTCACCTTTTTCTTTGTCAATCCTTGAGATCGTATTATCAAATGTTGGTTCAGACGTATCGCTGATTATTTTGTCAATTTCTTCGTCGTCCCGTTTTATGCCCTCCATGAATGCCTCTTCGTAGTCTGAGGTTTTTATGCGTGCAAACGGAATTGTATAATGTAATGTTCCGTAGTCTTTAAAAAATGGATTTATTCTCTTTGTATTATGTCTATCTTTCTTAATCATACTAACTAGTGTTATTATTTCTATATTATATTGCAAATTTCTGTGTCTGCATCATTGCAGTTTCTATCTTTTCAATATATATGTAACCACGTTTAAGTTCCAAAATTCCCATCTCTTCCATTCTGTTTAATGCTTTAGACACATCCAGTCTGCTATCATTTATTTCCTTTGCAAGTTGTGTCATCTTTATATTGATGATTTTTCTTCCTGCTGGTCTAAGGCATCTGTCAGAGATAAATTTTATTATTCTACCTTCCAGATTCTCTGGGTATTTGCGTAATAATTGTCGTTCTTGCTTTTGTATCACTGTTGACAGCATATTCATAATGTTTATTCTGAATATCATGTAATTATCGCTGAGTCTCATCACTTCGTTTTTGTCGATTCTCAATATTCTGCAAGTTGTCTTTGCCTTGAAAGTCTTCGTGTAGTTTTGTATCAGCCCGAATAATCTTTCCGGCTGTAGTATTTCTGGTGATGAAATGTCCTCAATAATTTGGTAACAATGGTCGGCAGCAATAGTCACAACTTCAGCAATGCCGTTAAGAAGAAACATAAGATGATTACAGTTTTCGTTTTCATCTATAATGGTTTCTTCTGGCTCGTATTTATGAAAATCGAATTTCGTATGTGCCACAACATCTCCAAGGTCTGCTTTTCCAAATCCTTGAAATAAAGGCAGAGATAAGAGTTTGCTGTATAATTGAAATTCGTTTTCCATATATTTATTTCTCTATCTTTTTCTGTAAAGCTGGAGTATACCACACTTTGTTCTTGCCGTCTTTGCCAACATATATAAAATATGCCATCAATTCAGGATGCCTTTCCAGCACAACTTGTGATTTTTCTATTCCCAATACCATGAATGCTGTTGCATAGGCGTCAGCTTCAGCACATCTGTTCGCCAAAACTGTTGATGACAGAAGACTATGCTGTACTGGTCTGCCAGTCTTTGGGTCTATTTCATGTGCGTACTTCTTACCGTTTTTGTAGTAGAAATTACGATAGTTTCCACTTGTAGCCATAGCCTTGTCTGTGATATTCAACACCGTTTGAAGTTCCTGATTTGTGTTCAGACTGTCATCGCTAGGTTGGGTAACTCCTATCTTCCAAGGCAACCGCTTTTCGCTCAAACCGCTTGTAACCACTTCTCCGCCAATCTCAACCATATAGTTCTTTATGTCGTGGCGTCTCATTACGGTTGCTACAGCGTCACTGCCAAATCCTTTTGCAACAGCGCTGAAATCAAGCATCATGTTTTTAAGTTTCTTAGAAAGATATGTCTTCCCGTTCAACTTCTCTACATTGATATATTGCATTCCCACGAGTTTTCTCAGACTGTCTATCTGTTGCTGATCAGGCATCTTCTGGTGTTTGAATCCAAATCCCCATGCATTTACAAGTGGAGCAACTGTGATGTCAAAAGCACCATTAGTGTCTTTGCTCACGTCTTGTGACAATGTCAGCACATTCATAAACATATCACTGGCTTCGACTTTTTTACCGTTATTGAAGGCTGCAACAGTAGATTTCTTGTTGAACATTGAAAATTCACAGTCAACTTTATTAAGTTCAGCAATGATTTCATTGTTAAGGTCCTTATCATATTGATATGTAACGTGATACACAGTTCCGAAGATAAACCCCTCGTCTTTCTGATAAGGCATATCTCTCTGTTGCTTTACGATCAGAACAGTACCGACTATAAGAGCCAGTAGAAATGCAACTTGTGCGTATGTTTTCTTTTTTCCTTTCATTATAGTTCTATTGTTATATTAAATTCTCCACCAAGTCGGCTGTTGCCACTTTTACCATATCCTGGCACGTACCACGCTTCTCCGATGTCTCCGTGTGTATGAAACAATCTGCGCTTATATCTCACGCTCCATCCCATTCTCACTGGTCCAAATATCTTTGCGTCTATTGTGAATACAGCTTCAAGCCAATGATACGTGCAGCTCACGTCTTTGGCATTAAAGTCCGTCTTGTCGCCCCATACCGGGTCAACTATTCCAGGACTGCTTACATCATATTTAAAAGATGTATAAGCATATCTGAAACCTCCATACACACGATATATATCATGCTTGTTTTTACTAAGATTCCAGTCCATACCTATTCTGCCGTATGGAGCAGTCGACTTATAATTCAATCTTGTAGTAACATCCTCCGCGTTAGCTTTTCCTATACCTAATTCTATTATTGGAAACCATTTGTCTTTAAGATTCACTCTCATTGCAGCCTGATATTGTCCATAGCTGCCGAATGCCAATTGTGCAGGTCCTACAAGATCTGTGGAAATGGCAATGCCTCTGAATAGTGGAATGGTATCAGGAGCTATCGTCACGATTTTCTTTTTACCTTGTTGGGCGTTAGCCGTAAGGCAAGTAAGCATGACAACACTAATTACTGCTGCTATTCTTGAAATGTATGAGGAATGTACTCTTTGTAGCATCGTAAGTTACGTTTGAATTATTTATGACAATTGTGTCTATTCTGTTTTTGGTGTATTTCACACCGGTTATTACGTGGAAGATGGCTGGATTACAATCTACTGCTTCAAAATGAGGAGTATTAGTCTTGCTCACCTTTATCGTATCAAACTGAGAACCCGTTGTATTTTTTATTTCCATAAAGAATACGTCTTCGCTGCGTTGATAGCTCATTGGCAGTTGAAAGCTGTCTGTATTTACTGATTTATTAATAATCACAGAGTCGTTGCCGTCACCTAGGTTTGCCGATAAGGTCAGAGAATCCGTCAGCGTTTTAACATCACCTGCTAGTTTGTATTTTGCATACACACGATTATTTAGCGGACAGTCAATGCTCGAACATCCCGCTACAACAAATATTGTTATCAATATGTATAGGGATAATGTTAAATCCCATCCTCCGTTTTTCTTCATTCTATATTTCTTTATCTACTTGATAGTCATTCCTTGAAGGGTTCTGTCTGCTTATCAGGTCACCAAGGAATCCTGCCAAGAAGAATTGACTTCCCAAAAGCATCGTTGTCAGTGCTATGTAGAAATATGGCGATGCAGTGATAAGTCTTTGTGGAATACCGTTGTATAAAGCATAAGCTTTGTCTGCACCAATGCATATAATTGCTATCAAACCAATCATGAACATTATCGAACCAAGGAATCCGAACACGTGCATAGGCTTCTTTCCGAAGTTGCTTAGGAACCAAAGTGTGATCAAGTCCAGATATCCATTGAAGAAACGGTTAAGTCCGAATTTACTGCTTCCGTATTTCCTCGCCTGATGTTGAACCACCTTTTCTCCAATCTTGTCGAATCCGGCGTTCTTTACTAAGTAAGGTATATATCTGTGCATTTCTCCGTATACCTCTATATTTTTAACAACGTCCTTACGATATGCTTTAAGTCCGCAGTTGAAATCATGCAGATTATGAACTCCGCTTATCTTCCTTGCTGTGGCATTGAAGAGTTTTGTTGGAAGAGTCTTTGTAATCGGATCATATCTTTTCTGTTTGTAACCCGAAACAAGATCATAATCCTCTTCAGTAATCATTTTGTATAGTCCAGGTATCTCGTCTGGCGAATCCTGCAAGTCTGCGTCCATAGTGATAACGACGTCACCCTGTGCTTTTTCGAATCCACAATATAGGGCAGGGCTCTTTCCGTAGTTTCTGCGAAACTTCAATCCCTTTACGTTATTGTCTTTTTCAGCTAGATTCTCAATCACATTCCATGATTTGTCGGTACTTCCGTCGTTCACGAATATTATTTCATAGCTATAGTTGTTGGCTTTCATCACACGCTGAATCCAAGCGTGTAGTTCTGGCAGTGATTCTTCCTCGTTGTAAAGAGGTACTACAATAGTTATATCCATTTTCTTCTCAAACTTTTATTTCTTGGTTTTTAATTTTGTTAATGCCGCAATGAATATAGAACTTATCCAACCGATCACCAGATTGTACATCATTATCATGAATGATAGTTCAAGAGGTGTCATGGCGTTGATAAGCGTCATTGCGTCATTAATTTCTTTTGTCTCAATACCGTTTTGCTTGTATGCACTTTGCATGGTCATCATCATCGTACTTATAGTTCCCATGAATCTTCCGTTGTCTAAAAATCTGAAGTAGATGAATTGTGCAACTCCGAATATCAGTGAACTGTAGAAAAAAGTATACATGCAGTAAACAAGTCCTTTTCTATAAGACATGTTTCCTTCTAAAGCGTAGTTTTTGAAACTTATCATTCTCCATGCAACGAAGAATGGTGTTGATAAAGCTAGTAATCCCCCAATGCTTGATTGTGGAGTTAAAATTGTAAATGCAAATGCAGAAATCCACAACAAGGAGAGCAGTGCTCCATCCTGTCGCGCGAATGCCTTTGTCTGATTTATGGCACTAATATTAATCATTAACTGAATTTATGTTTATAAACAGTGCAAAGATAATTATTTTCTATCATATAAATTCATAACAAGATTACTTTTTTGTCTTATTTTTACTTTTTAAACGTAAAACTTTCGTTATCTGTCGGGTAACTTTAAACTTTAAAGCTATTTGCTTTCTACCAAAAAGTTGTATCTTTGCACCAAAGTAATGTCATTTATGATTTATCCTGATAATTTTGAAGATAAAATCGGATTTACCGATATACGTAATATGTTGCGTGAACGTTGTTTGTCCACGCTTGGCAAGTCACAGGTTGACGCTATGGAATTTTCGTCAGACTATGCGCTAGTCAACGAACTTCATGACCAAACTCGTGAGTTGGCTGCGCTTCTTAAGGAAAATCCCGATTTTCCATTGGGCAATATCTATGATCTGCGCGAGTGTTTGAAGCGTGCCCGCATTGCCAATACTCATCTTGAGGAAGAAGAATTTTTCAATCTCCGCCAAAGTCTTGACACGATTAATAGGATTGTAGGTATTTTGCATCCTGATGAAATCGAAAATGCTGTTGGAAAGGCATTGTTTCTTTTGTCGGATGGAATTGCTACATTCCCAAATCTTATTCAGCGTATAGATCAGGTGATAGATAAGTTTGGACACATGCGTGACAATGCTTCACCTGAATTACTTAGACTGCGTAGCGCTCTTACTAAGGCTGAGGGCTCTGTGTCTCGTACTTTGTATGGTATTTTGCGTTCTGCGCAGGCTGATGGTATTGTTGATAAGGATGTCACTCCTACAATGCGTGATGGCAGATTGGTGATACCTGTTGCTCCTGGATTGAAACGCCGTATAAACGGTATTGTTCATGATGAGAGTGCTACTGGTAGAACTGTCTTTGTAGAACCAGCAGAGGTTGTTGAGGCAAATAATAAAATTCGTGAACTAGAAGCTGATGAGCGTCAAGAGGTAATAAGAATACTCACACTTATAACCGATCATGTTCGACCAAACGTTAGAGAAATCCTCGACTCGTTTAATTTCCTTGGCATCATGGATTTCATAAATGCCAAAGTAGAATTAGGAAAGGGCCTTCACGCCATATCTCCTGAAGTTAAGCAGTCTCCAAATATAGATTGGATAGAGGCAAGGCATCCTTTGCTTGAAAAGCGATTGTCTGCTAATGGCGATAAAATTGTATCGTTGGGTATAAACATCAATTCAGAGAAGCACATTCTTATTATTTCCGGTCCTAATGCCGGTGGTAAGTCTGTTTGTCTCAAGACAGTAGGCCTGTTGCAGTATATGTTGCAGTGTGGTCTTCCTATTCCTGTCAGCCAGCGCTCCACTTGTGGAATCTTTGATGACGTGATGATGGATATCGGAGATGAGCAGAGTCTTGAAAACGATTTGTCTACCTACTCTTCACATCTGCTGAATATGAAGAATATGATGAAGCAGGCCTCAGACCGCACCCTTATCCTTATCGACGAGTTTGGTACAGGTACCGAACCGCAGATTGGTGGCGCCATTGCCGAGAGTGTATTGGATAAGTTTTGTTCAAAGGGTGCATGGGCTGTAATAACTACCCATTACCAGAATCTAAAGCATTTTGCCGATTCTCATCCCGGTGTTGTTAATGGTGCCATGTTGTATGATCGCCATGAGATGCGTGCGCTTTTCCAACTTGCCATTGGAAGACCTGGTAGTAGTTTCGCTATTGAGATAGCAAGAAAGATCGGATTTCCTGAAGATGTCATAGCCGAAGCTTCAGAGATTGTTGGAAGTGACTATATACAGAGTGATAAGTATTTGCAGGATATCGTGCGCGATAAGCGTTACTGGGAAGGTAAGCGACAGTCTATTCACCAGCGTGAGAAGGATATGGAGAAAACCATATCTCAATATGAACAGGAAATAGAGGAGTTGCAACATCAGAGACGTGATATTGTTGCAAAGGCAAAGGCTGAAGCTCAAGAACTGTTGAAGGAAAGCAATAAGCGCATTGAAAACGCAATTCGTGAAATCAAGCAGAATCAGGCTGAGAAAGAGTCTACACGCAAGATTCGTGAGGAACTACGTGATTTCGAAACTGCCGTTAGTGCAGGTAATACCATTGACGGGAAAAAGTCTCATGGAGTTATTTCTGATGATGATTTCGAAAAGAAGATGAAGCAGATAGAGCAGCGTCGTGAACGCAAGGAACAGCGCAAAAAGGAAAAAACCGAGAAGAAAAGCAGTCAGCCTGTTTCAGATTCTGATCAGCCTATCAATATAAACATGTCTGTCGCCGATAGTACCAATGGAGGTATCGTCGTTGGTTCTACAGTTCGTATCAAGGGGTTGTCTTCAACAGGAACAATAGAGACTGTTGATGGCAAAATGTGTACTGTTATATTTGGAGGTATGCGTTCCAAAATGCGTCTTGACCGTTTGGAAGCTGCAAGTAGAGTAGGGAATGATGATGACGAGTCTGCAAACTCATATCAGGTAAGCCGTACCACACGTGATACCATTGATGACCATAAGAAGAACTTTCATCAGGATTTGGATGTCAGGGGAATGCGTGGTGACGAGGCAATTTATGCAGTCCAGTATTTCATTGATGACGCCATTCTTATAGGAATAAGCAGAGTACGTATCCTGCATGGAAAGGGAAACGGAATCCTTCGCAACCTTATAAGGCAATATCTTGCCACGATTCCGAATGTCACTCATTATGCAGATGAGCATGTGCAGTTTGGTGGTGCAGGAATAACAGTCGTAGATTTCTAATAGATGTTAAAATCGTAAAATAGTTTATGTATTTTTTTTGCCATTCAAAAAAAACGTTTACTTTTGCACCCGCATAACAAAAGCAACATGGGCAAGTCCCTTACGGTCAGCTCCTTTGGAATCCCCCAGGACGGGAACGTAGCAAGGGTACTTAGTTGAGCGTCGCGATAAGGATCGCTTGCCCACCCGCCTCTTTAGCTCAGTTGGCCAGAGCACGTGATTTGTAATCTCGGGGTCGTTGGTTCGAATCCGACAAGAGGCTCAAAAATAAAAAAGGATGTAGTTTTTACTACATCCTTTTTATTGTTTAGATCCGTATCTGTCAATTAATATATGTTTCTTTCCTTGAATACCTTCGAAATAAGGCGGTTCGCATCTCAATTGCATATCATCATAAATGAATTCGGCAATAACGGTGTCTTTTCCGTCGGGAAGTATAAGTCCCATTTTGTCTTTCTTCTTTGCTATGACAGGCATCATGCATAAGTCATCAACATATACATAGGGTGTCCTCAGAAAATCATAAAGTGCGTGTATCAGTATCTTTCCTTCATGGTCTTTAATACCAAACTTTCCGTTTTCTTCAAACACACTGTGGAATTTGATGTATTTTCTTTTTATACGCTGTATGTAAGCTACCGTTTTTCTAGGGTTGCTTATCATCCTATTCCAGTAGCTGTATGTGTCGCTGTAGTTGGCGGCAGCCCTCACTATAATCATTTTCCAGTCAAGTCCACTAATGGCTTTTCTGTTAAGGTCTATGTATTTTGCAATGGCTTTTTCTTTTTCTGGAACACTTAGCTTCGACAGCGAATCTTCAAATCTCATCATAATGGTCTTCGAACCCGACATGCCTTTTATGTATCTGTGTATCTGTCTTGACATTTCACAGCATACGAATTTGTCTATTTCCGCCAACTCAATTTTGTCAACGTATAGCTCTTCAAAGTTATCAGCTGTTATTTTTTTCATTGTATTACCTCCGTTTCTCCAAAAATACGAACTTTTCTTGATTCAGAAAAATTTTTAATTGAGAAATTGCAAAAACTATGTTATAAAACACGTCTTAACTAATATTAACCAGTATGGGTAACAAATGTTACCTTATTATATATTCAATATCTCTTACCTTTGTCGTAATTAATAAAACGCAGAAAAATATGAATACTATTTATTCTTTTGAGCAGTGGGATCTTGATTTATTGGTAGATTACGTTCAGAAAGTTCATCATCGTGGTATACGAGAAAAAGGGCCAAAGGTGCTAAATAAACTAATAGCTGTGGCAGAGGTCCACAAGGCAGACGCTCCAAATCTTCTAAAGGTAACAGATCATTTCCGTAATTCTCTTTATGATCTTGATGTGCATTGCAATAAAGAGGATAGTATTCTATACCCTTATATCGTAGAGATGTATGAGGCTTATGCACAAGGTCACAGTGTTCCGCCGTTTCATTGCGGAAGCGTTCAGAGTCCAATCAGTGCAATGATGGCTGATCACGACGAAGAAGTGTCACGTCATAATCGCATAGCTGATTTGACCAACAACTACACTGCCCCTGATTCTTCTGATGAAGATTATGTAGAAGCAATGCAATTATTGCGAGAGTTCCGTCAGGCATTGGATGAACATGTATCAATGGAAAATGATATTCTCTTTCCAATGGCGGTTAAATTAGAGTCAATGATGCAGCGTTAGAAGCGTTTAGAAAGGCGTATATCCGCGCCTTTCTACCTATAAAAGCGATTTTTTTGAAAAAAGTTTCAGAAATATTTGGAGGTTTAAAAAATATCCATTACTTTTGCACTCGCTTTAAGAAACCAAGCTAACATCATCATTGGAGAGATGGTAGAGCGGTCGATTACAGCAGTCTTGAAAACTGCCGTACCGAGAGGTACCGGGGGTTCGAATCCCTCTCTCTCCGCAACAAACGCTGAAAATCAGCAGATTGCAAAACAAACACCCAGTTTTACACCCAAGAATGTAAAGTCGGGTGTTTTTGTTTTATTTAAGATAATACAACC
>JAGPKZ010000037.1 GCA_018053665.1 Prevotella sp. | reverse complement strand
AAATGAAACACGAAGAATAACTTCTTGTTGTATGTAGCAAAAAAGAATAAATTCCTTTTGTTTTGTCTGCGATAATCTTTATCTTTGCAGAAAGATAAAGATTATCATGGCAAATCATCCTTTATGGCAAGAAGAATACTGGTTGCCACTTATGCAATTGTATCTGAAAAAACCTGTGGGCGTGAAGACAATTTACTCACGCTCAATGGTAGAACTTGCTCTGGAACTGAACATAGAACCACAATTCCTCTATGAACAGATGTTCTGGCTTAGACGACATTCTACGCCTAGTCTGAATTTGCTATGGGACAAGTTTGCCAACCATTTAAAGAGACTTAACGCCGAAGTTGAACAGCTACGTCTTATGCGAGGCTTCAACCATGCCGATGAATTTTATCGTGGAGTGGAAATAAAAGATACTTGGCAGAATGATTTCAAACCATTGACTGATTATTACGCAGAGTATAATGATGGTAAATACATGCTTATACCTTTGCATCTGATCATAATTCTAGACCTATATTTCCACCTTACTCCCATAACAATGGTTACGGAAACGTCAGAAATACAGGACTTGGCAAAACTTACAGACATAACCCCCGAAGTTATAGTTGACGTAATGGATGCTTTTCAGCAATGTGATCCTTATTTCAACAGAGTTACATTGGAAGTAAGTCCGCTATTTGAAAGCTGTCATGATATATGGCAAAGATATGGTAACGGAAATCCACAGCAACTTGCCGCATTGGCGTCACAACTTAAAGAATATTTTAGGAAGTAGGATATGGCTCAGAAATTAGTCCAGACACAAGAACAAAAGCTAGCGCAGGTGATGCGTCTGTCACAACAGCAGATGCTACAGGTACACCTTTTGGAAATGCCTTTGACGGAATTGGAAGAGAATATCAATACCGAACTTGATGACAATCCCGCACTTGAAATTGAAGATAACGAAATGGGACTTACAGATGGTGAGGATAATTTCGCTGATGGAGATGATGACTCTTCTGATTTTGACTTGCAGACAGAAAAGGAAGAGCGGCGGGATGCACTTGATGCCGCTCTTGAAAGTATCGGAGGTGACGACGCTATGCCTCAGACTATATTCTCCAATAATAAGGATAATGCAGACTATGAGGAAATAGTTTATGGTGACACCACGTCTTTTTATGACAGATTGAAGGAACAGATGGATATGATGCCTCTTAATAGTGAGCAGCATGAGGTTATGGAATATCTGATAGGAAGTCTTGATGATGACGGACTTCTGAGAAAAGACTTGGACACTATAAGCGATGAACTTGCCATATATCATAATATTGATGTTACGGCAGATGAAATAAATGATATTCTTAAGATGCTGCAAAGCATGGATCCTGCCGGTATCGGTGCACGCTCACTTCAGGAATGCCTGCTATTGCAGGTTGAAAGAATGCGAGAAGATGATAAGACATCCCGCAATATCAGACTTCTTGATGCTATGAAAACCGTATTCAATGATTATTTCGATGAATTCACAAAGAAGCATTGGGATAAGATCCAGACGCAGATGATGCTCAACGATACACAGATTGACACGCTGAGAAAAGAAATAAGAAAATTGAACCCAAAACCAGGAGCAGCTCTTGGCGAGACCGAAGGTATAAACATTCAGCAGATAACTCCTGATTTCATTGTGGATACCGCAGATGACGGTTCTGTTTCTTTTACACTTAATCAAGGAAATCTTCCTGAGTTGAAAGTTTCTCCAACGTTCTCTGACATGGTTGACACCTACAGGAACAATAAGGAGGGTATGAACCGACAAACAAAGGAAGCATTGCTCTATGCCAAGGGGAAAGTAGACAAGGCACAAGGATTCATAGAAGCTATAAAACAACGTCGCCATACTCTAACTGTAACGATGAAAGCGATTATAAACTGGCAGAGAAAGTTTTTTCAAGACGGTGACGAGAGCGACCTTAAACCAATGATCCTTAAAGATATTGCCGACAAGACAGGACTTGATATTTCAACAATAAGTAGAGTTAGTAATGTAAAGTATGCCCAGACAAGATGGGGCACGTTTCCATTACGTTTCTTCTTCACCGACTCCTATACAACAGATGATGGGGAAGAGATGTCTACAAGAAAAATAAAGCTCGCACTGAAAGAGGTTATTGACAAGGAAGACAAGAAAAAACCGCTTAGTGACGATGCATTGGCTAAAATAATGAAGGAGAAAGGTTATCCTATTGCACGACGTACAATAGCAAAATATAGAGAACAGATGAATTTGCCGGTTGCAAGATTGAGACGCTATTGACAATTACACACTGAAATTACAAAAAAATTATGAAGGAAAAGGATATTATATTAACTGCAAGAATTGCCAGTATGGTGTTTACTCCATTCTATTTGCCAATAGTTGGTTTGCTGGCACTATTTATCTTCAGTTATCTGGGGCTTTTACCTTGGTCGTACAAATTCACAGTATTAGCTTTGGTATATGCTTTTACCATACTGTTGCCTACACTGCTTATACATTTGTATCGAACATATCAGGGATGGTCACTTATAGAGTTGGGAGTAAAGGAGCGCAGAATGGTACCCTATGTTATTTCAATATTGTGCTATTTCAGTTGCTATTACATAATGAGCATATTCCATATACCTCATTTTATGGGTGGAATACTCGTAGCTGCACTATTGATACAGTTGATATGTGCAATAATAAACGTATGGTGGAAGGTTTCTGTACACGCAGCGGCAATAGGTGGAGTAGCAGGAGCATTGATGGCATTTGCACTAATATTCGATTTTAATCCTATATGGTGGCTATGCCTGACGTTAATCATATCGGGTGTCGTAGGAACAAGTCGTATGGTTTTGCGCCAACATTCCCTATCACAGATAACAGTGGCGTGGATGCTGGGTGTTATTGTGGCATTTATCGCCATAGCGATTGTGTGATATTATAAAGTAAACAAAATTTAAAACAAATAATAATATGAAACCAGTAGTAAGCATTATCATGGGCAGTACAAGTGATCTGCCTGTTATGGAAAAAGCATGTAAATGGCTTAATGATAACGAAATTCCATTTGAAGTGAATGCTCTTTCAGCGCATCGTACTCCTGATGCAGTTGAAACTTTTGCAAAGGAAGCTAAGGGGCGTGGCATAAAAGTTATCATTGCGGCAGCCGGAATGGCAGCAGCATTACCAGGAGTTATCGCTGCATCTACGACATTGCCTGTTATCGGTGTGCCTATCAAGGGAATGCTTGATGGTCTCGATGCAATGCTTTCTATAATCCAGATGCCTCCAGGTATACCTGTTGCTACAGTTGGAGTAAACGGTGCTCAGAACGCAGCTATACTTGCTGCTGAAATGATTGCACTTTGCGACGAAGAGGTAGCTAAGAAGATTGACGCATGGAAAGCTGGACTTGGTGCAAAGATAGAGAAGGCCAATAAAGACCTTGCAGAGATTAAAGATTATAAATTTAAATGCAATTAAAACGTTCTCTGTTCTGTATAAACAGATAGGAATGTTTAATATCTATGGATATATTTAATTATCAGCGCCGTGAGACATCCGTTGTCCATGTAGGCGCTATAGACATGGGCGGTGACAACCCTATCCGCATTCAGTCTATGACTACCACCAATACTAATGATACTGATGCCTGCGTAGAGCAAGCTGAAGATATTATTAAGGCTGGCGGAGAACTTGTGAGACTCACCACACAAGGTAGCAAGGAAGCAGAGAACTTGAAGAATATCAATTCTAAGTTGCGTGCTGATGGTTACACGACACCACTTGTTGCAGATGTACACTTTAATCCTAACGTTGCTGATGTAGCGGCGTTGTATGCTGAGAAGGTAAGGGTTAATCCTGGAAACTATGTAGACCCTGCTCGTAAGTTCATAAAGCAGGAATACACAAATGAAGAATATGCACAGGAACTGAAGAAGATAGAAGACCGCTTCGTTCCTTTCCTTAATATATGTAAGGAAAATCATACAGCCATTCGCATTGGCGTCAATCACGGAAGTCTCAGTGACCGCATACGCAACAGATATGGTGATACCCCAGAAGGTATTGTCGAGAGTTGTATGGAGTTTCTGCGTATATGTAAAAAGCAGAATTTCAATGATGTCGTAATATCTATAAAGTCTTCAAATACCGTTGTTATGGTTCGCTCTGTACGCCTTCTGGTTGAGCAGATGCAGAAAGAGGACATGAAATATCCTTTGCATCTTGGCGTTACTGAAGCCGGTGACGGCGAGGACGGTCGTATAAAGAGTGCTGTTGGAATCGGTGCTTTGCTTTCTGACGGCATTGGCGATACTGTTCGTGTAAGTCTTAGTGAAGAACCGGCTGCCGAGATACCTGTAGCACGTCATCTTGTGGATTATATATCAAAGAAAGCTGGTCATCTTATCGTTCCTGGTACTCAGGCAAAGAAGTTTGACTGGTTGTATCCTGAACGTCGTTTTACTCGTGCTGTAAATGGTATTGGTGGAAGCAATGTGCCTGTGGTTATAGGAACAGGAAATGCTGATGCAAATGCTGATAAGCAGAAGGCTGATTATATATATGTGGGTTCTGCACTTCCAGCTAAATTGGACAAAAACCAGAAATATATATTAGATTGTAATGTATATGCTGAACTTCAAGCACAAGGAAATCTTCCTGTTGGCGATGATGGTGCAAATGTTATATATCCAATATTCCCTATTACGGCAATGCCATTTATCAGTATGATAAAGGCAGAATTGAAGTTTCTTGTTTTACAGTTTGGTGCTCCTACAGAAGAATATCTTGCTTGTCTGAAGACTCATCCCGAGGTAGTTGTGGTATGTACAAGCAATCATCAGAACAGACTAGCCGATCAGCGTGCTCTTGTTCATGAAATGTGGAATAACGGAGCTTTCAATCCAGTTGTTTTCACACAGATGTATCGACATACTAAAGCAGAGAAAAGTGATTTTCAACTTGAAGCTGCCGCAGACATGGGCGCATTGATGATAGACGGACTTACTGACGGTATTTGGCTTATGAATGATGGCGATATACCACATGATGTAATTACAGACACAGCTTTTGGAATACTCCAGGCTGCACGTCTTCGTACAAGCAAAACTGAATATATCAGTTGTCCTGGATGTGGCCGCACATTGTATGATCTTCGTGAAACTATCTCAGAAATTCGTGAAGCTACAAAGCACATGAAGGGTTTGAAAATAGGTATCATGGGTTGTATCGTAAACGGTCCTGGCGAGATGGCTGATGCCGATTACGGATATGTAGGTGCCGGAATAAACAAGGTTTCACTATATCGCAAGCAAGTGTGTGTAGAGAAAAATATACCACAGGAAGTGGCTGTGGAACATCTTTTGGCACTAATCAATAACGATCAAAAACAAAAATAAAAAGACAATGGAACTAAAACAAAAATATCTAGCCGATGAAAATCGGTATGATAGCTCTGAAACGTTCTATCGCCGTTGTGGTAAAAGCGGAGTGATGTTGCCTAAGATATCACTCGGCTTTTGGCATAATTTCGGTGGTGTGGACCCTTATGAGCGTAGCCGTGCCATTACTCACTATGCCTTTGA
Source organism: Prevotella sp. (assembly GCA_018053665.1). Lineage (GTDB taxonomy): Bacteria > Bacteroidota > Bacteroidia > Bacteroidales > Bacteroidaceae > Prevotella. Next base: position 14,258 of record JAGPKZ010000037.1, on the reverse strand, counting down.
CCATGGAATAACGCATTTTGATTTGGCAAACAATTACGGTCCTCCATACGGAAGTGCTGAGGAAACAATGGGAAGACTCATGGATGACAGCTTCAAACCTTATCGTGACGAACTCTTTATTTCAAGCAAGGCTGGTTATGACATGTGGGAAGGCCCTTACGGAAACTGGGGATCAAGAAAATATCTTTTTGCCAGCATTGAGCAGAGTCTGAAACGAATGCACCTTGATTATGTAGATTTATTCTACAGTCATCGTTACGATCCAAATACACCTTTAGAGGAAACTCTTCAGGCACTTGTTGACATCGTAAAACAAGGTAAGGCTTTGTATATTGGTATAAGCAGATGGCCTTTGGAGGCATTGAAGTTTGCCGATAAATATCTAAAGGATCGCGATGTTCCTTTGTTGATATTCCAAGATAAACTCAACTTGCTAAATCGTGGTCCACAGGAGAGTGGAACTCTTGATTATTGCCATGATAACGGAATCGGCTTTATTGGTTTTTCTCCATTAGCTCAGGGATTGCTTACAGACAGATACATCAATGGTATTCCTGAAGACAGCAGAATGGCTCAAGGGAAATTCCTTAAGAGTGATATGCTTACACCAGAACTTATTGCTCAGTTGAGAGCATGGAATAGCGAGGCTTCGGCATGTGGAAAGACACTTGCCGAGAAAGCTTTGGCTTGGATTCTTGAACAGCGTGGCGTAACAAGCGTCATCGTTGGTGCCAGTTCGGTCGGGCAACTTGAAAAGAACTTAAAGGCTGCTGAATAGCCAAATAAATCATATCACATATGCCATATTTATCAATGTGGCGTATGTGTATGCTTACTTTAGATAATCTATACTTATAAAATTTATAATCATGAATATTAAAACTATAACCCTATTATGTGTAATCGTTTGTTCCTTAAATAATCTAAAGGTACTTGCTCAGACACAAAAACCAAATTTGAAATTTGGAAATCCAACTACTGAAGAAATGGAAATGACTTCTTGTTCAATAGAACCTAATGCACCAGCGGTAGTCTTGTGTAAATTGGATGATGTAAACTATGGAGTCAGCGACGGTAGTTTTTGTATCATATACGATATTAAAAAACGTATTAAAATATTGAAATCGGAAGGAAAGAACTATGCCAATGTAAGTTTTAATTATGTTGACATTGATGGAAATTCGATGAACAGTGAAAAGATTAGTGGATTGAAAGCTACCGCTTTTAATATGGTCGACGGTAAAATAGTAAAGACAAAAATGGATGACAAACTTGTCTTTCGTGAAAGACTTGACAAGGAAGACATGTTGATGAAGTTTACGGTTCCGCAGGTAAAGGTTGGTACAGTTATAGAATATCAATACAAGATATCAAGTCCTCTTTTTCACATTTTAAAAAGTTGGTATGCTCAGACTTCAATTCCAACTATGTATGCTAACTATAATTTAGTTATACCAGAGTATTTTAGGTTTAGCATAGAAAACACTGGAATGCATAAAATGGATCAGGAAAGAGGCCTTACTGGATGTACATTTAATTATGAGGGAGAAACTCTGAACTGTAACGGACAGGAATATAAATTCACAGCACAAGATTTGCCTTCTATTAAAGACGATGACTTCGTTTGGGATGCCGAGGATTATAGTAACAAGGTAACGGCAGAACTTAGCTGTCTTAATATCCCTGGAGTTACTTATCAAAATTATTCTCGTGAGTGGAAAGACATTGATAATTCTTTGCTAGATGATGATGATTTCGGACATCGAATGAACAAGTCAAACCCATTTAAGAATGAGATGGCTGCAGAGAAGATATATGATTTGAAAGACACGACTGAAAAGATTGTCGCTATATATAAACTGTTGAAGACGAAACTGAAGTGGAATGGTGATTACGGCTTCTGGGGACGTTCTTCTCGAAATATACTTAAAGATGGTAGTGGTGATAATGCCGATATAAATTTCGTGTTGATTAATATGCTACATGATGCAGGAATAAAGGCTAGTCCTGTAGTTATGAGTACACGTGATCATGGTAGATTACCTCTTAGTTATCCTTCTATGAAATTTCTGAATACTTTTGTTGTCGGTGCTTATACAAAGGATTCGACGATGGTATTTATTGATTCATCTGTTGATGATGGTTTCTTGAATGTCTTACCAGCTAACTTGCTTACGGACAGGGCCCGTATAATAGAAAAAAATAATTGTAAATGGGTTAACTTGCAGAATATAGCACAAGCCAAAAGAGATATTAGAATAAGTGCACAGCTTAATCCTCAGGGCGTATTGACGGGTATGGTTAAAAGTACAAGTATTAACAATCTAGCCGCTAGGGTTAGAGATGATTTTAAACATGCAAAAGACAGTGCTACTTTTGTAAGCCAAAAGGCTCAGGAAGAAGGTCTTGAAATAACCAAATATAGTATTAGTGACAGAACGTCCTTCTCGCCTTCTGTTTGCGAAAACTATTCGTTCTCAAAGAATTGTGAATCAACATCGGATCATATTTATGTTAATCCTCTTGTAATCATTCCAATAAAGGATAATCCATTTACAGCAACAGAACGCAAACTTCCGATTGAATTTCCCTATAAGCAAACTGTGTTATTAAATGTACACATGACAATTCCTGAAGGATATGTTGTTGAGGAAAAATGTAATGGTGCAAGAATTGAAACGCCTAATAAAGAAATATCATGCAAAATAAAGTGTGTTGTTGATGACAAAACATCTTTCGTGCAGTATAGACTAGATATAAACGATACTTTTTTTGGCGTACCTGATTACGGTATGATAAAGGATGTTTATGCTAAGATATGTGAGTATAGCAAGAATATGCTGGTATTAAAGAAAATATAATGAAACACAATATCGCTTTATATATCATTGCAGGATTGCTGATGATTTCGCAATTCTGCAATGCGCAGACAAACGTAGTTGTATTAGATGATAATACTCAGATACAAGTACATGATAAGTTATCTGTAACCTGCAAAATGCATCGCAAGTTAAAGGTCATGAATGAAGATGGTGCAGATGCTGTAGACTTTGTTTGTCAATGTTCAAATGATGAACGGATTACAAGTTTCACAGGCGTGATAACCGATCAAACAGGACGAGTTTTACGCAAGATTAAGAAGGGTGACTTGCTCACATCTGAGTATTCTCATGAAATGGCGACAGACGATTACATGACTTATTTTAAATATACGCCACCGGTATATCCAATAACTGTGACCTACGACTGGAGTGTACAAGTTTCAAATGGTTTTGAGTCATTTCCTACTTTCGCTCCACAGACTGATTATAATGTAGAGGTCAACCATGCATCATACAAGTTGACAGCACCAGCCTCTGATATATGTAGATTTCAGTGTATAAACACTAATTGTAAAGTTAATAAAAGTTCTGTTGACGGCAATACCGTTATTGATGTTTCACTTGATAGCCTAAAGCCTATTCTTAAAGAATCATATTCAAAGCCAATTTCTCAGTTGATTCCACGTATACTTTTTGCACCTGTTGACTTTCAATATAAAGGCACAAGTGGAAGTATGGCCTCATGGCGTGATTTGGGAATGTGGTTTAATGGCTTGTTGGCAGGCAGAGATGTTCTTGACAATGATGCCAAAACTCGCATACATCAATTAACTGATACTTGCAAAGATGTAAAATCTAAGATAGTTTTATTGTATCAGTTGCTAGAGAAGTCTACCAGATACGTGAGTATACAATTAGGTATAGGGGGAATGCAGCCGATGGCTGCTTCTGAAGTTTGCAATACAGGTTTCGGCGATTGTAAGGGATTATCAAATTACATGCGTGCAATGCTTAAGGAAGTTGGCATTCCGTCTAACTATGCTATCATAAGCACTCACGAAAATCGCCAATTCCCTAATTTCCCAAGTCTTGCCCTATTCAATCATGCTATATTGCAAGTGCCCTTAAAAGGTGATACGATATGGATAGAATGTACTTCCCCTGATCTAGCTATTGGCTATGTTCATTCTGATATTGCGGGGCATGATGCATTGGTGATGACAGATGATGGAGGAAAACTATGTAGGCTACCTGAATATGCTGATTCTGCTAATGTGCAGAATAGCGTTATAGATATGAATCTTAGTGCAGACGGACAGACTACAATCAATATGTCTCAGTATTCATATCTGAGACAATACGAGGACAAATTACATCTTGTTTCAGATGATGACAAAGAACGAAAGGATTATATCAATGATGTTATGAAAGTCCCTAGTGCTGATATTTCTAAAATAGATGTCACGGTGCATAAGCAGAGTTATTCTGTTCCGGCAATTCAGATTGAAACAGGTCTTTCAAGTCGTGGATATGTCAATATAACAGGAAGCAGACTTTTCGTACCATTAAATCCTACGCATAAAGGCTTTTATGCAGTTGAATCTACAGGTATAAGAAAATATGACATATACAGGAGTTATGGATATCTGGATGAAGAGAAGATTACAATCCATATTCCTGAAGGTTTTATTATAGAAGCTAGACCACGAGACAGTACATATCAGTCACCTTTTGGCACTTTGTCTTTCTCTGTTGCTTGTAAGGGCAAAGACATCAATGTACATTACAGACTATTGATGAAGAAGGGATTGTTTGACGTTGATAAATTTTCCCAGTTTCATGATTTTATGAGATTGTCATCTTTATTATACAGTCAAAAGATTGTCTTGAAAAAGATGTAGACGATGCCACATAAATCATTTTTTCTTGGATTTAATGTTTCGTGGGTGATGTTCAAGAATTTCCTTTCTAAGTGTAGTTATATCAATATGGGTATATATCTCTGTTGTTCCAATATCTTCGTGTCCAAGCATCGCTTGTATGGCACGAAGATCTGCACCGCCTTTAAGCAATGCTGTCGCAAAGCTATGGCGCATGGTGTGTGGTGATATTGTTTTTTTTATGCCTGCTATTTTAGCTTGCTTCTTTATCATTATAAGTATCATCGTACGAGTAAGATGGCTGCCACGGCGATTAAGAAATACGTAATCCTCTTCTCCATCTTTGATATCCAGCTGCTTTCGGTCATAAAACCATAGGTGAAGTTCCTTTATCGCTCGTTTTGAGATTGGTACAAGGCGTTCTTTACTTCCTTTGCCAATTACCTGAACGAAACCTTCGTCAAGGAACAATTGTGACAGTTTCAAGTTTACAAGTTCTGAAACTCTGAGTCCACACGAAAACAAAACTTCTATTATCGCTTTGTTGCGTTGTCCTTCTTTTCCTGTGAGGTCTATGCCCTTTTCAAGTTTGTCCACTTCGGGTGTCGACAATACTTCAGGTAGGTGTTGCCCTAGATTTGGTGACTCCAAAAGCTCTGCAGGGTCAGCTCCTATATATCCGTCTAGCAACATATAGCGATAGAAAGATCGTACTCCGCTAAGTATTCTTGCTTGTGATGTAGGGCCAATACCTTTTTCGTGAATAGTTGCGGCAAAGTTCTGTAAATCTTCAAGTCTTAATTGCAATACGTTTTGACCTATCTCCAGACAATAGTCTAGTAGACATCTTATGTCATGTTTATAAGCGTCAATTGTATTTATAGAGTAATTACGTTCCAATTTCAAATATCTCAAGTAAGCCTTAAGAATATTAGTGGAATAATCCTTGTCTGTTTGCATTTATTTTATTATTTTTGCAAAGATAGTGCAAGCCGAACACAATACAAAATAAAAAAGTATTTTTTATTTTTATTGTTAAGACGTAGCCTATCTTTGCAAAAATAAAACAATATATTCTTAAGATTATGAAGATTCAAATCATTAATGGTCCAAATCTAAATCTGCTTGGCGTACGTGAACCAGGCATATACGGCAGTAACTCTTTCGAGAGTTATCTTCCACAACTTAAGGCTAAATATCCTGATATTGAAATAGAATATTATCAAAGCAATATCGAAGGCGAACTGATAGACAAATTACAGGACGTTGGATTTTCTTATGATGGAATAGTGCTTAATGCAGGCGCATATACACATACAAGTATCGCTTTGCAAGACTGTATTCGCAGTTTGACATGTCCTGTTGTAGAAGTTCATATCAGTAATGTTCATAAGCGTGAGGAGTTTCGTCATCATTCATATCTAAGTCCGGCATGCCTTGGCGTTATTTGTGGATTCGGACTTGCTGGATACGACATGGCTATACAGGGAATATTAGCAAATATGCCTGAAAGTAAATAGAAATGAATAGACATGGAGAAATAAATGTTCCTGCACTGCAAAGTGTAGAGGAAGACATTAACAATTATATCGCAAAACATATTGACCCAGAAAGCGAATATTTGTTTCGTCTTTATAGGGCAACCAATATACATACCGTCCACGGACGTATGGCAAGTGGACATATACAGGGACAGTTGCTAAAGATGCTTGTCGGCATGATAAAACCAAAGAATATTCTTGAGGTTGGTACATTCAGTGGTTATAGTGCCATAAGTATGGCTAAAGGACTGGATAACGACGGAAAAGTCTACACGTTTGAGATTAATGATGAAATGGAAGACTTCACAAGGAAATGGATTGATGGTTCTGACGTTGCTGATAAGATAGTTTTTAATATCGGTGATGCAAATATCCTTGCACCAGAATTGGGAATTGACTTTGACATGGCTTTTATTGACGGTGATAAACGCACTTATATTGAAACTTATGAAATGACGATGACGATATTGCGCAAAGGTGGATACATACTTGCTGATAATACATTATGGGATGGTCATGTAATAGATCCTGCTTATGATCGTGACCGCCAGACTATTGGCATACGGAATTTCAATGATCATGTAGCTGCTGACGATAGAGTAGAAAAGGTGATATTACCAATACGTGACGGATTGTCTTTGATAAAGAAGATAAAATAAGCTTCTATTATAATGTATCAGAGCATGCGCCCCTACTAAGACTTTATCTACTGTAAGTCTTAAAGCGTCAATTCATTTTCAATCAGCGTTCTATAGCTGATTGAAATGTCGGTTATTTAAATTCCTAAGTCTACTGGTTCTTTTTTTATTTAGGGGGATATTTTAGACGCTCTACCAGAAAAAGTTTTTAATTTCACTCGCTAAGCCCTTATAAACAAAGGGCTTGTGACATTGGTGGCATTAAAAAAACTTTTTCTAGTAGAGTCAAGCCCATTTACAGGGTGATTATAATAATCAATGATTAAGAACCGCTGCATTTATATTTATGGTACGTAGTTTGGATATTATCTCTGATTCTGAAACGTCAGAGCATTCTACTCTCAAAATCTTTTCCCAATCATCAAAATCAACACTAATATCAAATATTTTAAAACTATTTTGCAATAATGCCTTAATATGTTTTATCTGCTTCTTGTTTGAAACCGAAGTCGTGAATATTAAAATTTGATGTATCATATTAATATAACTTTATAATTTCAACTTTTCTTTTAAAATCTTATATCCAGTCATACTTATTCTTATCTGTTCACCGTTGTTAAGAGACAACATCTGCTTTTGACCATAACGTTCTATTTTAGATATTTTACTCATGTTGACAATATATGATCGGTGTACTCTTGCAAACTCATTGCTTGGTAAGGATTCCTCATAATCTTTAAGTCTTTCGCTTTTAAGCCAGTGACCTTGTTCTGTTACTACAGAAACATAGTCATCTTCAGCTTTAAAGTATATAACTTCATCTACTGGTATAACTTTTATTTTTGTTCCAATTTTGACAGTGATGCGTTCTATTACATCAACAGGCATACTTTCTTCTGTCTTATTTTCTGAATCAGTATGTTCTTCACTATCATAATCATTATCAGACATGTTACTTATATAATATCTTCTGAACGATGCATAAATGATAATAAGACAAAAAACTCTGGCTGGCAATGATTGAATATATCCTGATAAACTTTGTGGCGCAGATATTTTCATAACAGGATATTCAAATAATACCATTATAATTGCAGACAAAAATACATAAACAATATGTATCGTCACGGATTGATAAAAGCCTAGAATCTCAATACGGCTATATGTGAAGATACTCCATAAAATCACTGCTTCACAAAATAACAGTACACTGCTTATTAATGCATCCGTAGCAATGCCAATAGGTGAGACACTGAAAGAAACTCCAAAACTCAACGCATAAGCTAGACCTACCAACAAGCATATAAATATATGATGCTGACGTACTAATGAGTTATGTAGTATCGGATTTTCCATTATTCTATACTTCCTCCACCCAATATAAAGCTAGCTTCTATAATAAGACGTCGGTCGTTGCTTACACCATTAGTATGGCGATGATCGCCGAAACCTCCCAAGATAGAATCACTATTAACTTTAACATTCCAATCTAATGGCAACAAAAGTGTTACACCGCCACAAATAGAGCTGATTTTAAGTATAGTATCACCTTCTGGGAGTGATGTCCTGCGCAAATCAAGTTTTGCGCCACCCATAATAGTGCTTATCTCACCGCCACGGAATACTGGCTCTAAAAAGATTTCATCAATGCCGTTCATTACAAGATTATAATCTATTTTGCCGTCTTTTGAACCAACATTACTTTTTATTCTATAATTGTCATGATGAAATTTATGATGATTGTGCCTATGAAATATAATAAATAAACCTATTGCAATTATAATTATCGGCCAGGAAATAGCATCCAGAGTTGCTTCTGAATAGCCAAATCCTAAAACGGAAGATAATTCAGGCAGAAGAAAACAAATACCGATAAGAGCTAGAACTAATCCGCTTACATAATGATGTTTATATATAGCGATAGCACTCCATAATATGATTAATGACTGCCATGATATAATAATATTCTTCCAAGCCTCAGGGAATAATCCCAGATTTGATAATAGGTATACAACACCTACAGCAATGAAAACTATTCCTAAAAGGAAATTTTTAGAATGATTTCTTTCCATAATTTTATATTTATATGTTTATTCTTAGATCAAAAAATATTTATCAGCATTCATTATGCTTGATGTTTTGATGATGCAAAGATATAAACTAATTAATTGTTTTGCAATACTTTATCGGTGAACTTATACATTACAATCGGTGAATTCAATATTAAATACGGTGAAAAACAGGCAGTAAACTTACAATATGCTCTATAATAAAAAACCGCAATAGAATAATTAGTCTATACCCAAAGTTTTAACAAGCTTTAGAAATTTGTTTTCAGACAATATCTCATGCGTAACAAACTTACCGTTATAGAAAAGGCTATATGTCGTAAAAGGTGATGGTGCATTCTGTGCTTCTTCTGTTGTCTCTATTTTGACAGACTTGAAATGGATATCATTCTCATTTGCTACAACTTCTATTAATGGAACATATTTGGCTGTGAACGGACATTGAGCTGTATAGTACAACACCATACCTTTTTCTTGATTTCTTTCTTTAACTGATTTTTTGAACTGTGGAATCTTTGCTGTTTTATCGAACGGGAGATATAGCAATTCGAAATAAGGATTGGCTGAATCTGCAAGTTTAAATCCTTTGTGACGTAAGTATTTCGGATCTGCAATGAATGGTACTTTCTTTTTTGATGATAAGACAACCAATCCTTTCTTTCCTTTCTCTTTGCTATCACGTATGCACTCTTCAAGTAGGATACTAGAGTTTCCTTGTCCCTTAAACTGTCCACTCACCCACAAACAGTCAATATACATATATCCTGCAGCTTCAATTGGAGCCCAAGCTTTCTCAGCAGGTATGTATTCTATGAAACATTTTCCTCTTACATCCCCTTTTTTAAAAACCAGTCCGTCATCAAGTCTTTCTGCTATCCATGATTTTTTTGATGTAACTTGAATGTCATCTTTATTCGAGATGGCACAGCATATGTGCTCATTATTTAGATTCTCTTTTGTAATTGTTATTATTTCCATATATTTTTTATTTTACAATTTTATCAAGGTGTTATTTATCCTTATCTGTTGTCTTCGTTAATTATCTTTTGTTACTTGTCAAGAAACATGCATGCTTTGAATCCCTTTTTCTATTTTCTCCTTTGATTTTTATATCAAGGTTGAGGTATCAATATTGATTATAGGTGTGTTACACAATCACCTAATGTGAGATCTAACCATTTCATAATGTATTTATCGTGTGAAAACCCTTGTATATGTCCATCGTAAGGATATACTTCATATCGTTTATTGGAGGTCATCATATTGTATGCTGCGAAACCTACATGTGCAGGACAGTCGTCATCAAACAATGCAACAGTAAAAAGCACCGGACATTTGATCTTAGAAGCGAATGAGCGAGTGTCTATATAATCTTGGATTTTCATCACATCATCGAATGTACATCGGTTACCATAGTAAGTCAAATCGTTTTTTAGTTCAGTCTCGCATGTGGTGCGGATTTTTATCTGATGGCGCATATCACATGGGAATGGGTCGAAATATGCACATGCTGCAATACGGTCGGAACATAAAGCGGCGGTTGCCAAAGTAAGTCCGCCACCCTGACTTCCACCTTTAACAGCGATCTTATGATTATCCACTTCTTCCCGACTGCATAGAAAATCGACTGCACGTACACAATCCATGTATATGCCACGATAAGAAATGCTATCCTTGTCATACAATTTGTATCCCCATACTCCAGGCACTCCAAACCCGGGGTTAAAAACATCGGCACTGATACCATGACCTCTAACGCAAAGAGCCAATTCTATTCTGTCTGTATTGTCACTGAGCATACCGTCTATATTTTCAAATCCCCATCCATAACCGGGCACTTGCAATACTGCAGGGTGCTTTCCTGATGTACGTGGTACAAAATAATATCCGCGAATTGTTATGTTTCCTAAAGATTGCATCTCAACGATGTATACATCTCTCTTGCTTTTCATACATAGAGAATCTACCTTATGAATTCTATATTTGGGTGATATCGATGCTAGTTCCGATTTAGCCGTAGTCCAATAATCATCGAAATCGTCTATAACAGCATTTCTGCATTTCACCTGTTCTGGATTTACAGCCATCCATTGGGCATCTCCGCAATAACCTTTACCGTGCATGACGGCCGTTATCTGATAAAAAGCAGGAGATGCACATGGTATGTTAAGATTGATAATCTTTACAGAATCTTTACTGTTCAAAGTTATTAACCTGTCCATAATCGGTTCATGAAAGTCGTTCTCGACATTCAGTCTTACAAGTGCTTTCTGACTTGTATGGTAATGAATGGTTATCTTTTTGTCTTCACCAATAAATACATGATTCTTTATAGGCATTGAAATCTTGATGCTTTCGGTATTATCACCATTTACGGGACACAAAGCAATCATAGTATTGCTAACTCCGCCTGTATATCCTAGCGAAGAACAATTTATCGAAATCTTGTTATGACCTTTGTGTAAGACATTTCTTGCAATTACAAATGATTCGATAGTATCTTTATTCTCCCAAAACCTATTTCTGATATTTTTTGCGATTGTATCTCCATTTATTACTATATTGTTGACATCACATGCCATCCTTACATGCAAAACATATTGTGACTTTAGGTTTGATATACCAAAGATGCTGGACAGTTCGCAATCTCCATCACTAGCAAAATATCCTTGTCGTTCCCAAGAAAGCAGCGTGTTTACAGATGAATGCTGTTTTGCCCTGCGTGTCGTAAAGCAGGATTCGTTTTTGAAAGAAATATTCCATGTCAACGGTAGTATATTTTGTGCATTACAATCAAAAGATATTATTGCTAACAAAAAGGAAAATATACATGTTTTTATTGTTGTCATCATATATGTATTATTTATCAACGATTATTTTAAATTGTATCATTCAATCAACTTCGCAATATAGCGATGTCCTAATAATAAACATATTAAGACTATAACGGTTGTCATCAATGAGTAGATTATGATATCTGAAACTGCAAACACATTGACGATTTGGCTTACTCCATAAATGCAGTAAGGTACGCACAGAATGGAAGTTACGATGGCTGGAATATATCGGCGAAATACAATCCATTGGATAATATGTACAACTACATGAATTGAAAAAACCATAAAGAGACTCATCCATAGCATGTAACTATTTTCCCATAAAGAAAAAAGTGAAACAGCTCCTAGCATAAAGAATAATACAGCTACACAAAGAGCAAAACCTTCAGTAGAAGTATTCTTTATATGTGAAGCAACCTTTGGACCAACTTTCGGAAAGCGTCGACAGATATATTCCTCATTCTTTTTTATCCATGGCTTCATCATGATGATTTCTTCAAAATCATGAAGCATAAATATAATTGGTAATGAGGATACTAAAATTGCATTCATATTATTATTATATTTTATCGGATATGATATCTAGCATTTAGTGCATCCTTTTTTGATACTCATTACACCTTTCTCAGCCATCTCTTTTGCATAGTTGTCTTCACCAACATAACTAATTCTCCTGATGCATGCATCACGATCTGATTTGAATATGTATCCAAACAGCTTGCTGAAAAAGTTATTAAACTTTTTGCAGTCACGGGTATTCATTTCGCAGTCGGCACATGTGTGATAATTATTAGTACTACAGCACGTACGGATTTTACACCATGCAGCTTTTTCGTTTTTGCGACATCCTGGACATTTGCCTTTCATAAACTTGTGGCATGCTCCACAATACAAACCACAATAGGCTATCAACTCTTTGTCTCTTCTTACTTCTTTATTCATTTCTTTATATGTTAATGTGATATATTTTTTAAATAGGTTGCAGAACAAAGTCTGCAACCTAAATTGAATTATACTATTGGTACATAAATCTCTGTTTGCAGATCTTCCGGTTTCGTGCATTCGGGATCATTTAGATACATTTCAAACACAGGCCTTTCATCTAATTGATATCCACCATCGGGAATGTATTTCCCGAATATTGTATCATATACCTCTCCAAGTTTATCATAAGTTCCTTGGTAAAGGAAGGCTGCATATTTGCCACCAGCAATTTCTTTTGCACCGATTTCTCCTTTTGGTTCCATTTTAAATGGCAATGTAAGGCAAACATCAGCCTGCAGTTTGTCAGCTTGTGTCACTTTTGGATCACTATGGTATATTCCTACATGTGCAATTTTGCATTCATTTAGCATTTGCTTTATGATATCTGTTTTTGTTCCACATGCTTTTCCCATATCGTCAGAAAATTTTCCGGATGTGTGTACATACTGCCATAGTTTCTGCCATGCCAGACAATAGTCATTGCCGTTATAATCGCCGAACAGACAAATATAAATAGCCTGCATAGGTTCCAAATTAACGACTCTTTTTCTTAATTCCAGATTTGGATTAATCTTCAATGGTTTCATAATCGTGTACTTTTTATTGTTTTTAAATTCTATTGGCGTGATATCATAGAATTGCTTGAATGCTTTCGAAAGAGAAGATGGAACATCATATCCAACCTTGTAAGCTATTTCTTGAACGGGCATATCACTGTAACGTAGTAGCCGAGCTGCAGTCTCAACTTTCATACGTGTAATGAATGCACCGACCGGTTCGCCAAGAAAGGCTTTGAAGATGCGATGAAAATGATATGGCGAGAAGTTCGCGATACTTGATAGTACCTCCAAGTCCATATCGTCTGTCAAATGATTGTTGATGTATTCGATAATGGTATTGATTCTTCTCGAATAGTCTTCTCTTGTTGATTGTTTCTGTTGCATAATTCTATTATTATATCACAGATGCAAAGGTAACGTCGATTATGTTAGAACTCTTTTCCAATCTTGCTAACTTAATGTCATTTAAAATTTTCTACTGATTTCTTGAAAAGTTATATTTAATTATTTATTATGTATTTGCAGTTTAGTTCTATTTAGTGAATGACCCTATCTCAATGAGATTTCCTTCTGGATCGGATATGTAACAGGTGCGTTGTCCCCATGGTTCAGTGTTGGGTTTCATTACAGACGTGGCTCCATTTTTTATTACTAAATCGTATGTCTTGTCAACAGCATCATAATTTTCCACACTTAAAGCTATTTCATAATGGCCATTAGTGCCATTTGCGTAGCCGAACTTACTTCCTGTCATCTTTTCAAAATCTGTTCTGCGATAAAGGAGAAAGAGTGTTTCATCCTTCACTAGATACACATTAGTAGTATTTTCTTCTTCCTTGATTTCAAAACCTAATACATCGCGATAGAATTGGACCATCGTTGGCATATCTTTTACAAAAATTCCAAAGCCGTCTAATTTCATAATAA
>JAGPKZ010000101.1 GCA_018053665.1 Prevotella sp. | reverse complement strand
AGTCTTAAAATCTCTTTTTTTATTGTGAGCTTTTTGCGTCTCATGGAACCAAGGTCATGAATAAGTGCAACAACCTTTGCTTTGTGCAGATGTGCGTAATTGCATATAAAAGAAAAATATTTCTTTACTGGATATTGCAACACAATGATATCACCTTTCTTTATAGTAAACATCATTTTAATAATGCCTGCCAAATCAAAAAAGAATGTTATAATCTTACTGTCATAATATGTAGTTGGCAAACCGAGATTGTGGGCATTGAGTTCTCTTAAAGTACGCTCATTGTCGGTCTTGGCTTTATTGCCAGAGTTATCTATTGTTTGATAGTTGCGTGATATGTAGCAAAGGCGTTTTACCATAGTCCTAAAGTTCTAAAGTGAATTTTAATTTGTGCTTTTTCTGAAATCTTTGCCAAAACCTTGCTCTGGCAGGTATGGCAATGGCAAGAGCCGCATCCACATTAAAGTGACGTGCGATTGCATATTCGGTAACAAGAAGTTGGATAAATCTTTTTGGACCCCATAATCGGGTAAGATTTATTACTCCTTTTTTAAATTCTACGTTTCCGAAATGCATTCTGTTTATGTCTACGATAGCGAAATGATAGCCTTCGTTGTCCTTTTTCCACAATATGTTTCCAGGAGTAAAATCCTTGTGCAAGATATTCTTTTCGTGCATGTCGGCTGCAAACCTTCCAAGAGCGATTGCTATTCCTTCATATTCTTCTGGCTTAGCGTCCCCCATTTCATAAAGAGTGTGACCATAGTCGCACTGTATACTGATGAAATACGAAAAGCCTAAAAGATGAAGAAATCCACGTTGTTCAATCAGTGCTATTGGTTCTGGTGTGGAAATGCCTTTCTCAAGCATTATCTCTGGGTATTCAAAAGCTCGTTGTCCCTTAGGTTTACGGATGTCCCATGAATATATTAACTTATTTGGCCCCGTTGGAACATGGTATCTCTTTACATTCACCACTAGTCCGTATGAGGTAGTAAACACTTTTATCTTGTTTCTTCCCTCATATATTGTAGTGCCTTCTTTCTCGAAAATATCTGGGATTTTTTCAATCCATTGGCGTATATATTCGTATTTCGGATTTATTTTAATCATCTATCTGATCTATATCTTTCTTTATGATACGATATCATTAATCGTCATTGTTATTTTTTGCAATAACCTTTCCGTTTACTACTTGGAACTTTCTGTCAAATTCTTCTCGAGTACGTTTCCAACGTTTGTGCGTCCAAAGATAGTAACGTGGCTCCTTATTTATTGTTTCTTCAAGCATACCAAAGAATCGCTTTGTTATTTCGTACTCTGGTAGTGAATTTGGATTTTTCGTTATGAGTTTATATGTTGCTGTGTAGTATCCTCTTTTAGGACGTGACATCTCAACATAAAACACTGCGTCGTTCATCTTTCTCATTATGCGTTCAGCTCCCGTGAAAACTGGCGTTTCTGGGTGATTAAGAAAAGGTAGCCACAAATGTATGTTTTCCCATTTAGGTCCTTGGTCGGATATATATCCGAAAATGTTTCTCGTACTATTGCGGCGATAGTTTAAAAGAAATCTAAGTATATCTTTCTTCGGCACTGTTACCCCATTTGGTTGAGATGAGCGTATCTGCTTAAAAAGATTATCAAAAGCGGAGTTTCGCAATGGATGATATACAAGTCCCATAATGCGACTTTGCGGTAGGTTAATGCCTACGCAAGATAGCCATTCCCAGTTGCAATAATGTCCAAGAATTGTAGCTACGTCTTGTCCTTCTTGAAAGCATTTTTCAACTTCTTCAGAATTAACAATTTTGAATCTTCTCCGAAGTTCACGGTCACTGATGCTCAATAATTTAACAGCTTCAAAAAAGTAATCGGCAAACCAGTGATAAAATCCTTTTTCAATGTATCTTATCTCTTTTTTGTTCTTGTCAGGAAAAGCTGTTGCTATGTTTTCGTTTACTACTTTTCTTCTGTATTTGATAATGTGATATATTATCAAATATTCAAAGTCAGCCATGCAGTAGAGTATTCTTAGAGGCAATAGCGACAATATGTAAAAAAAGTAATATACGATTCTTGTCATTAGCTTTGCATGTCGTGTAGTTTCTTGTAATATCCGTCTTTATCCAACAATTCCTGATGTGTACCTCGTTCAACAATGTGACCTTCATGTAGTACGCAAATCTCGTCGGCATTCTTAATCGTACTCAGGCGGTGGGCGATAGCTACAGTCGTACGAGTTTTCATAAGTCGCTCTAGGGCATCCTGAACAAGTCGTTCGCTTTCTGTATCGAGTGCGGATGTAGCTTCGTCAAGAATCAATATAGGAGGATTTTTCAGTATAGCTCTAGCGATGCTTACTCTTTGGCGCTGTCCTCCGCTTAATCTGTTTCCACGGTCACCGATGTTTGTGTCGAATCCGTTTTCGCTTTGAGATATGAAATCGTAGGCATTGGCAATTTTAGCGGCATCCTCTATCTGCTTATCTGTTGCACCTTCAACACCAAAAGAGATGTTATTACGGAAGGTGTCGTTGAAAAGTATGGCTTCTTGGTTCACATTACCTATAAGCTGACGCAAATCATGAATTCCAAGGTCTTTCACGTTTATTCCGTCTATAGTAACTTCGCCTTCAAGTACGTCATAGTAACGTGGAATAAGGTCCACTAAAGTGCTTTTTCCGCCACCGCTCTGACCTACGAGAGCAATTGTCTTACCCTTTGGAATTATGATATTTATGTTTTTCAGAACCCATATAGTCTCGCTTCTACCATCTTTTGTTGATGAGTTGTAAGCAAACGATACATTCTTGAATTCTATCTGATGCTCGAAACTCTTTATGTGAGAAGGATTTTCCTTTTCTTTAATATCTATTTCAGCTTTTAGAATCTTGTCTACACGCTCCATACTTGCAAGTCCCTTCGGAATGTTATATCCAGCTTTTGAAAACTCTTTCAATGGGTTTATGATAGAATACAGCATTACAAGATAATATATGAACTTAGGACCTGTGAGTGTATGGTTGTTGAGAACAAGTATTCCTCCTACCCACAAAACAATGATGATCATCATTGTTCCCAGAAATTCACTCATAGGGTGGGCTAACTGTTGACGAGTATTTACACGCATGATGTTATCTCTATACTCGCTATTTATCTTGTCAAAACGTTTGTTCATTTTGTCTTCTGCACAGAAAGCCTTGATGATTCTTAAACCTCCCAAGGTTTCCTCCACTTGACTCATTGTGTCACTCCAAAGACTTTGTGCCTCAATGCTTCGGGCTTTGAGCTTTCGTCCTACAAGCCCCATAAACCAACCGAATATAGGTACGAAGATTATTGTAAATAATGTTAGCTGCCAAGATATCACCATCAATGCGATGAAATAGCTTATTATAAGTATTGGATTTTTAAACAGCATGTCCAAACTCGACATTATGGAACCTTCAATCTCCTGAACATCACCACTCATTCTGGCGATAATATCGCCTTTGCGTTCCTCACTGAAGAAACCTAGTGACAAAGCATTGATCTTCTGATATAGTTGGTTGCGAATGTCACGTACAACTCCAGTACGTATAGGAATGATGGTCGCTGATGAAAGAAAATAGGAAACGGTTTTTAATAAAGTCATAAAGGCAAGCAACAATCCTATAATAAGAAGAGTGTCAGCCGGACCAACCTCAGCAACAAACTGTTGTATGCAGTAGCTGGCATTATTAGTAAACCAGTTTGTTGCATCATTGAATGAATGTACGCTATCCCAACTGATGAGGGCTTTCACTATTTTTGCATCACTTGTTTTGAACAGTATCTGCAAAATAGGGATAAGAGTGGCAAACGAGAATATATTCAATATTGCTGACAGGATATTGAATATAACACTCAATGTCAGATATTTCTTGTATGGTGGTACAAATCTTCTTAGTACCTGAAAAAATTCTTTCATATATACTTATATAATGTGGCGCTTGATGTCAAGCTTTTATTTCTTCACCTAATAAAGTAGCACTTGTAGAACTGGTGATTCTTATTTTTACAAATTCTCCGATATGATGATTCCCCTTCTCAATCACTACAGCCTTGTTTTGCTGTGTGCGTCCCATAAGATGATTGCGATCTCGCTTGCTAAAACGTTCTATGAGAATTTCAAATTCTTTACCTTCGTCCTTCTTGTTTTGCTGTGCGCTAATCTCTGTCTGTAACTGTATAAGTTGGTTAAGACGTGAAATCTTCAAGTCCTCAGCTACGTTATCAGGAAGATGCTTTGCTGCATAAGTTCCAGGGCGTTCGCTGTATTTAAACATGAAAGCAGAATCAAAACCGACCTCTTTTACGAGTGAAAGTGTCTGCTCATGGTCTTCTTCTGTCTCATCGTGATAGCCTACGAATATATCTGTTGTGATGCCGCATCCTGGAATGATGGTCTTTATCGCGTTGATTTTAGACAGATAATCTTCACGTGTATATTTGCGGTTCATAAGTTTTAATATCTTGTTGCTTCCGCTCTGTGCAGGGAAGTGGATATGGTTGCATAAGTTTGGCTCTTCTGCGATTGCATGAAGAATATCCTCTGTCATATCCTCTGGATTTGAAGTAGTGAATCTCACACGCATATCTGGTACACTCTGTGCTACCTTGTGTAATAGTTCGGCAAAAGACGCTCCGTTTTCAGGACGTTTTCCGTTTGGCAACAAACCATAAGAGTTTACGTTTTGACCAAGTAGAGTAACTTCCTTGAAGCCCTTGTCGTGAAGGTCTTTCACTTCAGCAAGAATACTTTCTACGTCACGACTGCGCTCACGTCCGCGAGTATAAGGGACAATACAGTAGTGGCAGAAGTTGTTGCATCCGCGCATTATGCTAACGAATCCACTTACATGGTTTCCGCCAATACGTTGTGGTAATATGTTGCGATAGGTCTCTGTTGTAGATAAATCGGTATTCATAGCGTTGTTTCCCATCTCGCATTCTGCAATCATGCTTGGCAGATTGAGATATGAGTCTGGTCCGCATACCAAGTTTACATAATGATTTTGTATGAGATCGTCTTTCACACGTTCAGCCATACATCCAAGGACACCAAGTATGAGCTTACGTCCTTTTTTCTGTTCTGCATGTAAAGTGTCAAGTCTGTTGTAAATTTTGTTTTCTGCATTCTCACGAATACTGCATGTATTCAAGAAGATAGCATCGGCATCATCTTCGTTCTCACAAACCTCATATCCTGCCATCTTCATCACTGAGGCAACTACTTCGCTGTCGGCCACATTCATTTGACAGCCGTATGTCTCAATATATAGTTTTTTGTCCATATCCTTGTTTGATAAATATTAGGGTGCAAAGTTACTAATTATAATTGATAATCTAATTATATTTATTGGTTTTCAGCTATTTATGCCATCTGTTAGCAATATGAGAATAGCCAAAATAGAATATCAGAGCCGTTATAAATCCGGCAATGGCATCTATTGCGTAATGTGCTTGTATATATACTGTCGCTAGGCATAGGAGTATATAGAAAGGCAGCATTATGAACAGTAGTTTTTTGTTTCTGCTGTGCCATGCAAGCAACATACATATTGTTGATATTCCTACATGACTGCTTGGAAATGCAGCGGTAGGTCGTTCTCCGGCAGCTTTTGCGTCTTCAACTAATTTATAGAATATGCCGTCGGTATATCCTGGACTAGGCAGACAGTCATGATGATTGTTGAAATAGTAGTGGACGTCAGGGAATATGCCGTGTGTAATATTACTTAATCCCACAGCTTTATAATAGAATGTAGGTCCAGCAACAGGGATTATATCGTATATTACATAATAAGTCAAGAATGATGCCATTATAATGAATGCCACTTTGTGATACT
Source organism: Prevotella sp. (assembly GCA_018053665.1). Classification (GTDB taxonomy): domain Bacteria; phylum Bacteroidota; class Bacteroidia; order Bacteroidales; family Bacteroidaceae; genus Prevotella. The sequence continues at coordinate 9 of JAGPKZ010000101.1, read as the reverse complement.
CATTATATC
>JAGPKZ010000100.1 GCA_018053665.1 Prevotella sp. | reverse complement strand
GTCATATATAGGAAATGGCAAACTCTTGCTGAACAACTATTGTCAGATGGGTAAAGATGGCGTGGGCTTCTCTAAGCGCCTGCATAAGATACTCAATCCTCATTTCACAGTTACAGAATTACATTACGGGTTTGAATATTAAATTCAGTCCCTCCAATTTTGGTCTATGTAACAAAAAAAATGAAGGTTATTCATTCCGACATATAGAGCTAACCTCCTATTAACTAATGAACAGATGCAATATAGTTATATTTTTATATACTTATATAATTATATATGTATATAAGTAAAATCTATACTTGTGTTAGAGTTTTATGATACTCTGTCCTTATGAATAACTATAACCTCTTTGGGATTGATAGTATCTATTACTTTTTTTAGCGTTGATTTGTCAGCATGTCCTGAAGTATGTATATCTATGACATTACAGAAGAGTTCACGAAATTTCTTATAACCAGGATTTGCAGCTACTTGTTCTGGAATAGTATAGTAACCCTCCCAAGATGAGTAAACCAAAAGCGTCTCTTCTATTAGCAGTTCTTTAAGCAGTTCTTCAACACGTGATATTTGAGAAGTCCCGGCAACAAGAACAAAACCTTTCTCTTTGATTCTCTCCAATCCATTATGCCGTAGCATCCGGGGAGAGAAATTAAATAATCCATGAGAAAGTTCCCATTCCCGCTCTGTGAAAAACTTCATAGTCGATGCCATGAATTTTGAACACACATATAGTGTTTTCTTCGCTTCTAAAGCTGCATTTTTTATGGAAGCCAATCTTTCAATATCAGTAGCTGAAGCCAGTACAAAAACATACTTGAATGCTTTCATCACATTTGCCATCTTTTCTGACACTCTACATTCATGGATACATTCATCATTTCGACTCAACATTGTACCCTCCGTTATAAGGGTATCAATGTTTGTAGCATACTTCCTTAATGTTGGTATCAACCCCTTGCCCATATACCCATGTGCTCTATAGTCGCCAGTATGCCAAATGCGCTTACCATCAGCCTCAATGAGAAACATGTGTGAATCATAAATGGAATGGCAATTAAAGAAGGGAGTAATTGTGATATCTCCAATGGAAATAGAACATGGTTTCTTGCGAGGAGGTATCCTACCCCATGAGTTCATCTTTGTAATTATCTTAATCTTATTTTCTGCATTAGATTTTTGAACGATTACTTCCTCTATTTGTTCTTTTGTTGAATTTGCATCATTCTGTAATTGTTCAAGACAAAGTTCAACTCCTTCTTTTAGTGTTCTATATTTTATAAGCAAAAGTTCCTTTGTACCTTCACTCATATATTGTGGAACATAGGTAGGTATATATTCAAACAATCCCACATGATCTTCATGGCCATGGGTATAGAACACAGCTTCATACGTTTTAGCATTAGTGGCAAAGATATTTTTCACCATTAACTTGTCTTGCTCTGGTGTTGTTGGTTCACCATTGCCAGGTAAGTTCTGTCCAAAATCTATAAAGACACGTGAAGTTGCAGTACTTATTTCAGTAATGCAACCACCTATTTGCTCCAGTCCTCTATGTACTTTTATGTCCATTATTCTTGGTTGTTTAATTTTTCAATTTCCTTTTCAATACTCTGTCTGACCCACCAAATAGCATAGGGGATGAATTTAAAACCGCGACTTTCATCAAAATTTTCAGCAGCTAACACCAAGCCTTTATTACCTGCTTCTATCAGTTCATCCATAGACAGATTATTGTTGGCGTACCTCTTGGCTACAGCAGTCACAAATCCAGTCAAAAATCGTAGTCTGGATTGTGCAAGTTTTTCAATAGCAGTGTCTCTTTCTTTTCCTCCTTGCTGAATAGACTTTATTATCTGTAATTCCTCCTCAAGAGAATAGCGAGCTTCTGTCTCTACTCCTTTTTCATTTACTCCATTCATTCTGCTGTTCATTGCTTTCTTTTCCATATATAAGTTATTTTAAATGTTTCTCTATACTATTATACGAAAAAGAAAGTGAGTAAATGGAGTAAATCGCTACATGGTATGCAAAAACTTTGCACACTATGCTAAAAATCTGATTTTATAGAGAACTTGACATCCTCCTTAAGTAGAATTTCACACAATCTGCGACGGTGTTCATCTCTACCTTTTGTATTCTTTTCCCAACAGTCGAATATCAATAATTCGGGAATGGGATTGATACATATTGGTCGAGACTCAGGAGCAGGTAATTCTAATGATTTCTTTATGTCATATAACTTCTGATAGTATTCAAGAAGTTGAGAAGAGTATTTTTCAATAAACTGCTTGTATCTATTCATCTGATATACGACCTCTGGAGTTGCATCAGTTTCATGAAGCATTCTGTTATCACTCATTCGCTTTAGCTCAACAAATGTGATCATACCGTCAGAGCATTTTACTAAATCCATCCTATTGTTTGTTTCTCCATCAACATATGCAAACTCTGAATCAAGATGATACAGGCGAGATTGTACTATTAATGTTCCTTGGATGTACTTTTCCGACCATTTTTCTTTAGGAACTATACCATTGACATTACTTTTTTGAGAATAATGAGTTTTTATTCTATCTAATACATCATTCAAACAAGAGTCAATGAAATCACTACACTCAATATACAAGCTACTCTTTGAAGGAACAGGAAGCCCTAAGTATTTATGATGCGTAAAGACTTGCAGCTTCTTATGCTTACTGCAATAATGTATTCGGGCAATGCTTCCACCTTCAAAATAAACATTCACCTGATTGTCTTTTCTTACTTCTATGTATAATGAAGAGTCTTCCTTAAATCGGTTCCACCAATGTGGATTATTATTTAGTTCAAGAAAAATTCTTGCATCTGGTTTTAATGTATCAAAAGTTACTGGCATAATTCAATCCTTAATTATTGATTTGATGGTATCATCTTTTTAAATACCAATTTTATATAAATAATTGGCTTAACATCCTCCAACTACAAAATAACGGTTTTGTCAATTATGTACAAAATCTTATCACCAAATGTACATCTATAATATCCTTCGGATAACACCTCGTGATTTATTAAATTAAGAATATCCATCAAATCCTTTTTATTCCTTTGTGCAGCAACTTTCTTGTATTTGCAAGTCTTGAATGTTAGGAATAAAAGGATGTTGAAATTACATTGTTCACAAAGGGTTCCTGCAATTGCATATAATATTTGATACCGAACAGAAGAATGAGTTGATAGACCTGGAAAATAATTCTTAATCAATTCCTCTATTCTTTGAGGAATCATTGTACTTTTCCCATTTAACTGTTCACTCTTAGCCTTATCATATATTTTGGATAAATTAGAATTATACGTTTCGTCCACTTTGGCTTCAACACCTACAAAAATAGATTTTCCTGAATCTGTTTTTCCATAAATAGCTAAATCATGAATTCTTTGTTTACTATAATTATCAAATCGTGATGATTTTTCAGGCTGTGCTGTTTGTAAAATAAAATTTTCCGATTGGAAAACAGGTTTTAGCATTACGTTAAATTCTTCTTCGATTTTTGCTCTAGAGCAGAATTCAGCCAAACTTAATGCACTATGTCCTTTTTCATCTTTACTGCTTGAATCAAAACTTTTTACCCAATCTCTAACATCCTTTATATTTTGCCACTTAGGACTATTTTCATTAAAAACAAATTTCATCATATCTACATATATCTATTTAGACTATCATTTAATCGTCTCTTAATCTCTTCTCTCAACTCTATTGGCTCCAGTACTTCTACATTTTCTCCCATAGCTAATATTTGACTTGATAGTTCTGGAGTCAGGCACAGTTTGTATTCAAAGACACAGAATTCTCCATATTTGGAGGCTGTTTCTCTTTGTGATTTATGCAGTGGCAAAGAGCGCAGGTATTCTATCTGATATCCGTATCCCTTGAGTTTTACCTTTACAGGAGAGAGGTCATCATTAACAAATATCCCTACCGTGTTTTCATAATACTTCTCTGCATTAAATTTTTCAGGAAAAGCAAATGACTGTTCCGTAATTGAAATTTCAAGCAAACGATCCAGGGCAATGTTACGGATAGCATCTAATTCCTTTATAAAACCGACAATGTACCATCTCTGATGATATGCTTTCATTGCGTAAGGCTGAATTGTGTATGACGCTCGACGACCATAAAACGGTTGATAGTCTATTGCCAGTTCTTTGGACTGTTGCATGGCATCTATTATAGTTTGTAGATACTCAGTGCCATGAGGGATGTCTTCAAACAAGATTCTGTCTTTCATATTATGACCGGCAGTAATCATATTCGAAAGATTGAAAGAATTCAATAGCCACTTTCTAGTCTTGTCATTCCTCAATACTTCAGGATTGGCGATGTAGTACTTGTACCCTTTGGATGTGTTGCATTTGATTTCGACACCAAACAGTTCTTCAACGGCACCACGATGTTGATGAAAAGTACGCAGTGGCATGGGTTTATTATCACCCATATTGCTCTCTTTCCAACGTTTGCTGATTTCATCAAAGGTCAACTGCTTTTCCTGTAAGAGAAGATTAAGCAGCCATATATAACGATTGAATGTTTTGCTTATCATAACCAGTTTAAATCAATTATGAATGAATTCTATATGCAAAAGTACAAATTATCTATGCAAAACAATTGCACACCCAAAGAAAAACGACCATTTATGGAAGATTTTGCCTGTTTCAAGACTGAATACTATCTTTTTTACACCTTTCTTCCATAAACAGACTGAAATGTTCGGGCAAATTGGATTTTATATATGCCATACGATAGCATAACAATGCCCTTTTTTCAAAGAATGAATAATCAGCTAAAGTACGTTTTCTACGTTCAATTTCATTCTTCATAATTCTTATGGCAAGCTTGTACGTCTCTTTTTCTTCGTTACTCATTCCTTCGATAAAATCACTTATTTGTATAGCTTGATGTTGGTACACTAATAAGCCATACGTGTCTTTAAGGACTGATTCTACATACTCAATTTTTGTATATATCGGGTAAGTAAAAGGATGAACCTCCTTCATCTTCAAATAGGTGTAGATATAAGGATTAAGCAATGAATTATGACTGAATGCAACACAGGCAATAAGCTCTTCAAAATTCTTGGGTTTGATTTGAAGAAGGTCATATTTGTCCCAATTGGATTCCATCATATAAACTCCATCTGTATCTCCATTAGATAACAATTCATACGTTTTATAATCATCCAAAGGAATTGCCTCGATATCGATCCTCTTTGATACGGATGCAAAGAGGTCCTTTGCATCCGCTTCTTTCATTCTTCTCATATCTTTCTCTCTATTTTAATGAATAACTGATTGAATTTCACAATAGGTTGACCGAGATAGGTAGAAGTATTGTAATTTCTCTCTTTAGCATATTCTACAACTTGGTTTCGTATTTCATCAGGGTAATAGATGCTCAATATTTTTTTCTTAATCAAATCATGCCAGGGCGTAGGAACACCAAATTTATTTATGTCTGCTATTTTGGCTATACCCAATGAAATGGCAACCAAACTATGGTACAAATCGCCAAGTTCAGGTATTGGTTCTACACCTAATCCGGTTTTGACATCATCTATAAAGCTCTTAATCGATAATAGTTCTTCTTGAAGCTCTAACTTAATGATGTAATCCACTTCTGTTTCTAAAAACACTGAATACAATGATGATGGTGCTCCAAACTGTTTTTCAAACCCCCATTTTGCTTGAAATTTCAAAGCCTCTATTGTACTTTTTTTCTTTAGAGCATCTTTGCGTTTTTTGTCCTTCTTATTAGCCATATTTATTATTGTTGGTTCACTATATATTTATACGATGACTTTTTGCTGTTTTCGGCAAAAACATAGATAAGATGTGCAAAAACTCTGCATAC
>JAGPKZ010000099.1 GCA_018053665.1 Prevotella sp. | reverse complement strand
GTTCCGTCACTTTCAATAGACTTGGCGTCTACACCATATTCATTAACAAGTTTGCCATTATTTGCATTTGAAATTTCAACAGCAATCTCCTGAGTTGGAACAGGTTTATAAGAAGCTACGACACCAGCCATGAAGTTATCCATGTAGTCCACCATATCAGAATATTGGTAAATATACATAGGATTCTCATCAAATTCAAATCCACCCCATATCTGACACATTTTACCGGCTTGAAGACTCACCTTGTTGTTGAACTTATAGCCGACCATCATAATATCCGTAGCCTTAGCAAAATTATCCTGACTCTTGGCGTCTGTTGCTTTATTCATTCTATGACGAAAGCGATAGAATAAGTGATCACCAAAATTACCTTTTATCTCAAGACGCAATTGCTTGTTGGCAAATCCTGTAGCCCAGTCCTGTCCGTCAGCTTTCTCTGCTTTAAAGCTAGCAGAATAATTCAGGTACAAATTAAATGCATCATTTTTCTTTTCCAAATTCAGCACCTTTTCAGCAAGCGATTTATAATCGCCGTCATTGCCACCCATACCTGTATTTGCTCCTTGTGCACTCGCTGTTAATGTTCCAGCTAGCAAAGCACCTATTATCAATATATTCTTCATAGTTTATTGATGCTTAAGTTTTTAAAATGTCTTTTTTTAATACTTAAAGAGAGTACATATATAGTGAACATCAATACTCCTGGAAGTATTTTTGAATCTGCTGCCAGTCATGAGTCTTTGTAAGAGACAACTGAAGAAGAATACGCGCTTTCTGAGGGTTGAGATTCAGGGCTGCAACGAAATGATACTTGCTGTCGTCAACCTCACCATTAAGACATGTTGGACCTGTTGGAACACGACTTGAACGAACAATCTGGATTCCACTGTTCTGTGCCTTTACTGCTACGTCGAATACATCCTTATAGAAGTTACCGTCACCTACACCTGCTAATACAATACCGTCAAACTTTGCGTTTACGAAAGCCTGCATTGGAAGTGGCGAAGCATTAGCATAACCATATATAATACCTACCAATGGGAGTTTAGTAAGATTGTCTACATCAAATTCACTCTGTGTTGTGTGCTTGTATGTAGGTTCAAGAATATAATATGGTTTACCATTATAAACATATCCAATTTCTCCATAAGTACCCTTAAATGTTGCGCAGTCTGTAGTGTTAGTCTTAATAAGAGACTTAGCGTCAATAAGCTGATTATTCATGCAAGCCATTACTCCGTGACCCTTTGATGCAGGATCAGCAAGAGCTGCTACACCATTATAAAGATTGGCTGGACCATCAGCACTGATAGCTGTAGAAGGACGCATGCTACCTACTAGAATAACCGGTTTGTCACTATGAACAGTAAGACTCAAAAAATAAGCGGTCTCTTCCATCGTGTCTGTTCCATGAGTGACGAGCACGCCGTCATAACCTTCATTGTTTAAAAGTTCATTGATACGCTTTGCTAGTTTCAACCAAACTTCGTCGTTCATATCCTGACTACCAATATTCACAAGCTGTTCGCCACTTACATCAGCAAGATCTTTAATCTGTGGAACAGCATCAATAAGAGTTTGTATACCAACTTGTCCTGCACCATAAGCAGACGATGTGGCACTTGCACTTACACCAGCAATTGTACCGCCGGTTGCGATAATACGAATCTTTGGTTTGGCACTTATTGTTAATGTGAACATTAATGCCAAAATCATCAAAGTGGAAATTCTAAATGTCTTCATAACTGAATATTTTTTAAGGGTTAGTAATTTATTAATAAAATAGGTTTATGATAAGATAGCCTACGCCTATTGATACAAATGTAGTTATAAAACCAGAAAGTTGGAATGAATGGTTTATCACATATTTTCCAATCTTTGTCGTACCCGTTCGGTCAAAGTTTATCGCTGCCACTTCTGTTGGATAGTTTGGAATGAAGAAATATCCATTCACTGCCGGGAACATTGCCACAAGAGCAAGTGGAGTTATACCAAGAGCTATGCCTAAAGGATAAAGTGTGCGAACTGTAGCTGCCTGCGAGAATAGCATGATTGACATGAAGAACAATGCCACAGCAAATAAAAATGGATATTGGGTAACAATGTCTGCTATGTGATACTTGAAAAATTCAATATTTCCATTAAAGAAAGTATCACCCATCCAAGCAATACCAAAGATGCTCACCATGGCGTTCATACCTGCCGCAAACACATTTCCCTTTACGGCTTCAACCACGTTTGCTTTACCTACAAGTAATATCAATGCAGCAACAGACATCATTATAATCTCTATTGTTTCAGGCATTCCCAAACGTGTAATTTCTCCATTTACATTAAAAGAAGGACGAAGTGAAGGTGCTGATCCAAATATAACAACCAATAAAACACCGAGAATAAACGCCATAACAGAATATTTTGCACGTGGATTTGGAGTGGTTATCAATTTCTCCATGTTATTCTTGTCTTCTTCTGGATTTATAGTGCCATCTTTAATACGACGTAAATATTCAGGATCATCATCAAGTTCCTTCCCTACTCTATTTTGTACAAACGAAGCTACAAGTATGGCAATCAGAGAAGCAGGTATACATATCAACATAATATCTTTAAGTTCAATACCCTTTCCGCCAAGCAAGTCAGTTGATATGATTGCAGCTGTAGCGGCAGAAACAGGACTTCCGGTAATGCCTAATGATGCGGCAATCGTTGCTACACTTAATGGGCGTTCTGGACGAATTTTAGAGTTTGTGGCAATCTCAGATATAATAGGTAAAAGAGAGTAAGATGTGTGTGCTGTACCTGCAACAAGACAAAACAACCAAGTTACCAGAGGACCATAATATGTAATCTGTTCAGGATGTTTGCGCAAAAACTTCGCAGCAACTCCAACGAGATAATCTAATCCTCCCGAAGCTTGCAGGGCCGCCGCAGCTGTGATTACGGATACAATGATCAACATTACATCTATTGGAATGTTACCAGGTTTTTGTCCAAAGATAAAAACTAGGATAAACACACCTACCATTCCGTAGATTCCAAGTCCGATGCTGCCTACACGAGCTCCTATGAAAATTAATGCCAGAACGATAAATAATTGTAGTAATACTAAAAAGGTGACCATATTTGCAGGTTTAATTGTTTAGGTGAAATTGTCTATTAATACCAAATGTTTAATGTCATGTGGCAAAATTATATATTTTTTTTTGACATGTATTTATATATTTCTAACCATTTTTTGTAAAATCGGAAACATTTTGTATATTTGCCAATTATTGACCTTAAATATTACATTATGGACAAGGGAATTTCACATAATCTACAGGAATTTGCTGTTCAAAACAACATCAAAGACTTATATGGTTCCATTGTAGCAACGATGCCAGTTAATCAGGAAACATTTGAGTCTATCACTAAACAATTGAAGTATGTCAACTTCTACACTATTTTCGTACTTGTTGATGGAGAGGCGGAAGTTATTATAAATGATAATAATATCATATTGGCTCAACAGAGTGTTATAAGAATGACTCATACGCAGAATACTGAATTTGTAAAATGTACAGACGAACTTGACGGATACTTTCTTTTCTGCGAAACAAATTTCTACAACAACATTATTGAAAAAGATCCTAATATGCAGGATGTATTTCAACGTAACATCCTTGATACATATATTTATTTCAATATTACGGAGGCTAAGATTTCTGAACTTCTTGGAATAATAACTCAGATAGAAAAAACGATAAGTCAACCACATATATATAAAAAGGAGATGTTGAGTTTCCTTGTGCATTTGGCCCAAATGCATATTAATGAACTTATTGACAGTACAAGCAATGAGTTACACGACATGAAGCATAAGGAAAACATATTCAAAATATTTATTCATCTGGCTTCAAACAACTTTAAAAGAGAAAGACAAATTAATTTTTATGCTGACAGAATGAACATCACGTCTACTTATCTTTCAAGGATAGTGCGTGAAGTTTCTGGAAATACTGTTTGTGGATATTTACAGAGCTTTTTATACAGCGAAGCTTGTAAAATGCTTAAGATGACTGATAAAACTATTGGCGAGATTTCAACTGAGCTTAAATTTAATGACCAATCGGCATTTACTAAGTTTTTTAAGCAGAAATCTGGAATCTCGCCAAAAGCATTTCGTGAATGATTATATTTATTCAAATATAGAATTACCTACACAGGCATTAGGCATCTGAATATGTAGCATGCTGCATATTGTTGGGGCAATGTCTGTCATACTTGTAGGCTTTGAAGTTTCACCGTGCTTGATATTCCATCCCATGAATATCAAAGGAATATGTGAATCATCTGGATTCCATAATCCGTGGGTTGTACCTTTATAATTAGCATCATTACTTGCATCTATCCAACCAGGATTGGTAATAAGAAGTAAGTCTCCCCCACGTTCACGACTATAACCATTTATTATTCTTTCACGTATTGGTTGTGGAATACTTTGTGCGGCAACATTATCATAATCTACAACAAAGGCAACATTGTCATCTTTTTCGAATTCCTTTTTTGCAGCAGCCTTTACTTCATCAAGTTTCAGCCCCGCTTTTTCAATGCTTTCGTGATCAAGAAATATACGCAATGAGTTTTCACCAAGTATTAGTCTGGCTGTTGTTTTAAATTGCTTTTGTAGAGTTTCATTCACACTTTTAGCAACGTTCCAGCCTTCAAATCCACCTGCTGGTAAACGATGTGAACGCATGAAGTTTGGATTATGTGAACCTCCATGGTCAGCACTTAAAAACAATAAAAAATTACCTTTACCAACCGTTGCATCAAGGTAATTAAAGAATTGTGCAATATCTTTGTCTAGTTGCAGATATACATCATGATTTTCTTTGCCACGTGTGCTATACGCATGTCCAATAGCATCAGTTGATGAAACACTTACAGCCAACATATCTGTTGTGCTACCCTGCCCTAGCTTCTCATTTTCAATAGCTGCTTCAGCCATCTTAAATGTCATTGTTACTCCTTGATCGCTGGTTTTAATATCAAATCCAGGTTTTGTACTATTCTGTTTATTGAAATCAGTAACCCATTTCGGCAATTCTTTCATGTAGAATGTGCTACTTACAAAATGTCCGGCACTGGTATCCCACCAATATGCTGCATCAGCACTATGTCCGGCAGGAAGAATAGCGGCTCTGTCTTTCAATGCAACTCCAATGACCTTTGACTTGAAGTTTGTAGCTATTTTTAGTTCGTCTCCAATTGTAGAAGCCAATAGTCTGTGTGGTGACATCTGACCTTCTTTAGAATCACTGCCTACGCTCTTCACGTCATCATCCTGACAGCAATAAACTGCTTTTCCTTTAATGAAAAAGTCATTTCCAAGAATGCCTGTCATTGCAGGAACGCTACCTGAATAGATGCTAGAATGTCCAATAGCGGTAACGGTTGGTATATAAGGTATCATTGTGTTTTGACAGCTATACCCTTCGTCAAGCAATCGCTTCAATCCGTCATTACCATATTCGTTATAGTAATAATAAAGATAATCCCAACGCATTTGGTCTACGACAACGCCCACGACAAGTTTCGGACGTTTAATCTGTGCATTGGCAACCATGCATAATGTCAATAATGCTAAAATAAAAATTTTCTTCATAATAATATTGTTGATTGTTATGGCAAAGGTAGTGCAAATCTTGAAGAGGACAAAATGAATCTATTCCTTTATCAGGAGATGCGCCCTATTTTCATGTTATTGTAACTCTTGTTCATCAAATCCATTCGCTTTGTCTCTCTTTTCCATTCGTTCAGGCTCGTCGTTTGATTGATGTTGGATTGCATTTTCAATAGACTTCACAGCCAAGTTTTTCGAATGTCTTCAATTTCTTTTTGTGCTTGTTCATGATCATGTTAAGTTTGTCGTTCA
>JAGPKZ010000098.1 GCA_018053665.1 Prevotella sp. | reverse complement strand
TAGAACGTAGCTTGTCGTAGCTAAATGTTCAGCTTTTTTCTCTATAATCCCTTTATAAAAAGGAGATACAGACGATGACGTAGCTACGTAGCTAAAAAAAAACAAATCACCAGGGAATCACTGTCTAGTAACAACTGTTTGCATTACGCTACATTATCGTAAAAATTAGCGTTTCCACTAGTTTGCATTATTTTAAACTACCATTAATGATAAGCGGAATCTTGTCATAAAAATAAAAAATTTCGTATTTTATTTTGTTCTGCTCACGATTTGCGTTATCTTTGCATGCAAAATAAAAAAAATAAAAGATGAATCTTAAAATCAGACTATCAGTGATGAACTTCCTGGAATTCGCAGTCTGGGGAGCTTATTTGACTTGCATGGGAATTTACCTGGGAAACATAGGTATGAGTGCTCACATCGGAATGTTCTTTGCCATGCAGGGAATTGTATCAATATTTATGCCTGCAATAATGGGAATCATTGCCGACAGATTGATACCTGCACAAAGATTATTAGGATATTGCCATCTTCTAGCCGGACTATTCATGTTTGCTACTGCATGGTATGGCAATGAAACTGGAACAAATGCCAATGTCAGCATTTTATTCACTTTCTATTCACTAAGCGTTGCTTTTTATATGCCAACACTTGCTTTGAGCAATTCTGTAGCATATTCTTCACTAAGTCAGGCTGGTCTTGATACAGTTAAAGACTTCCCCCCAATACGCGTATTCGGAACTATAGGATTTATCTGCACGATGTGGTTTGTTGATATTATGGGATACAAGAGCAATCAAACCCAATTTATCGTAAGTGGAATACTCAGCATAATACTGTTTTTCTATACATTCACTCTTCCAAATTGCGGAATAAAGAAGAATCAGGACAAGACAAGCATTGCTGATGCTTTCGGATTAAAGGCTTTTTCTCTGTTCAAGCAGAAGAAGATGGCTATATTCTTCATCTTCTCTATGATGCTTGGCGTTAGTCTGCAAATAACCAACGGTTTCGCTACACCTTTTATCGAAAGTTTTAAAAACATGCACGAATATGCAGGAACATTCGGAGTGAAATATCCTGTAATACTCTATTCTATATCACAATTCAGTGAAACACTTTGTATATTGATGATTCCGTTCTTCATGAGGAAATTCGGCATAAAGAACGTTATGCTTATCGCCATGTTCGCATGGGTATTGAGATTCGGACTTCTAGGAACGGGTAATCCGGGTTCTGGAATATGGATGTTTATTGCCTCTATGATTATATATGGTGTAGCGTTTGACTTCTTCAACATATCAGGTTCACTATTTGTAGACAAAGCAACAGATCCGTCATTGCGTTCAAGCGCACAGGGACTGTTCATGCTCATGACAAACGGTATTGGTGCTACTGTAGGTGCATTCGCTGCTCAGGCTGTAGTAACAAATCACACCGCGGCAAACGGAGTAACAGACTGGCAATCATGCTGGTTCACATTTGCTGGATACGCAATGGTTGTTGGAATTAGTTTCGCACTGATGTTCAGACCTAAGGCACCAATGGCGGAAGATTAATAAATTTAAATTATAAGAGGACTGCAAATGTTTAACGTCAAACTGAAATTCAACTGTATATCAGAAATTGTAGGCAATGTAGATATAGGATTGTTGGTGCTGACCGATGAAGATGAGAAGCGCCAACTAACCATTACATGCGACAATTTCATGGCACATGAATTCAGTCTAAGAACAATAAAATCAGACATTACAAAAAATAGATTGCCTGAAGCTATGGGAAACGTCCTGAAAACAGGATGTATGGATATAGAAGTGCATATATACGATATTATTGACGGAGAATACCAAGCTACGATATTCGACAAAATCAAACAAATTTCAACAAACATAAGAGTCAGCGACGCCATACTGTTAGCAACCACATGCGACATCCCTATTTACATTGATGAAGAACTAATGAAAATGCAAAGTGTAAAATACGTCGAAGGACAGAATAGAATGTCTTTGCCAGTAAATGCTCTAACTGACGAAATGCTAAATACATCTCTTGACAATGCTATTAAGGAGGAAAACTACGAAATGGCGCAATATCTTAGCGAAGAAATAAAGAGGAGGAAACAAAACTAATGAAAGAGGTTAGATATTTCTATGTACCTGATGCAAAGAATAACAATGAGTTGCCACAGGAAGAGGCTACACATGCATTAAGAGTGCTGCGCCTGAAAAGTGGTGACGAGATGTTTATCATGGATGGAACAGGAAACTTCTATCATGCTGAAGTATCTTTAGCTACAAACAAAAAGTGCTTGTATGAAATAAAAGAAACCTTACCGCAACATAAGACATGGAAAGGACACATTCATTTAGCGATAGCACCGACAAAGAATATGGACCGCATAGAATGGATGACTGAAAAAGTTACAGAAATTGGATTTGATGAACTTTCATTTCTAAACTGCGCATTTTCAGAACGGAAAGTATTACGCACTGAAAGAATAGAAAAAATAGTCGTTTCGGCTGTAAAACAAAGCAGGAAACCATGGAAGCCTATTGTAAACGAAATGATACCTTTCAAAGATTTTATTTCTATGCCACGTGAAGGAAGAAAGTTCATCGCCCATTGCTATCAGGAAATAGAGAAACACGATTTATTCGATATTATAAATAAGGAGAAAGAGAATGTAACCATATTGGTTGGCCCTGAAGGCGACTTTTCCATTGAAGAGGTAAGACTAGCCATTGAAAACGGATACGAAAGTATTTCTTTAGGACAAAGCAGACTTCGCACTGAAACAGCCGGACTCATGGCTGTTACAATGTCACAATTATCATTGAGATTATGAAAAAAACAGCATACCTTATATCATGTCTTATGGTGCTTATATTCGCATCATGTTCAGACAATAGTTATCTTAATGCCATTCCAAACGAGAGTACAGCCCTCATATCTATGGATCCGGCAAAGATGAGCGGAATAAACAACATGGCTGTATTAAAGACCCTACTCCACTTGAGCAATATCGACAAGAGCGGTATTGACGCAAGCCACAAGATTTATCTTTTTGAATCACCAGACGGAAACTTGGGCGTATGTGCAAAGGTTAACGACAAGGATGACTTGACAGAGACTTTTAATAAATTGGCTGAAAAAGGTGCATGTCCAAAACCAAAAGAGCGCAGAGGATTCCATTTCACAGTACTTAAAGACGCATGGATTGCTGGTTGGAGCGATGCTTCAATATTAATAATGGGACCAGTAACTCCTGATGCTCAAGCACAACTTCAGCAACAGATGTCTAAATATCTGAAACAGGACGAGGAAGATGGTATCACCACAAGTAAGATTTATGAGAAATTAGATTCCATAGATTCTCCAATGGCTATGGTAGCACAAGCTCAAGCTCTTCCTGAACAATTCATAGCACCTTTCACTCTTGGCGCACCAAAAGGCGCAGATGCATCACAAGTAATGATTGCAGCTGAAATGAGCGTAAAGAAAGGAATAATGCACATTAACGGAGAAACATTTTCTTTCAACAAAATAATAGATAAATCATTAAAAGACGCAACTAAGATATATAGGCCTATACAAGGCAAATATATAAATTCAATGCCAAATAGCGCAATGCTTGGTATGTTCCTTAACGTAAACGGTACTAAGTTCCTTCCGCTCATGCAGAGCAATAAGGGTATTCAACAATTACTTATGGGCGTAAACGCAGCCATCGATATGAATAATATCATACGCAGCGTAGACGGAGAGATGGCTATCATAACTCCTACTTATGGTTCAAACAATATATCTATGAGCATGACTGCGCAACTAAACAACAGCAACTGGATTAAAGATGTAGGATACTGGAAGGAAAGTTGTCCTGCAGGAGGAAAAATCCTTGACTGGCAGAAAAATGCATGGTATTACACCGATAACAAGACTACATTCTATTTCGGAGTTAGTAAGGATATGCAATTCTTCAGCGGAAGCAGCAAAGCGGAAGCAGCACAGTCAATAATGACTTCAAAGGCTCAACTTGGCGACAACGTGAAAGATATAATAAAAGGTCAGAAACTCGTAATGGTTATAAACATGAACGCCATGAAGGGAGACAAGGCTGGAGCCGTGACAAGTATGATGAAACCTATCTTCGGAAACTTAGAAACAATAGTTTATACTTTAAAATAAAAAAATTGGAAACAATTAAATTTAGTTACGTTATCCCTCAAGTGTTTGCTCAAAGAGTAAACGAACTTGATTCGGATATATGGAACACGGATGCCACTTTTGAGAAAGGACATCTTTATCTTGTAGAAGCTGATTCAGGAAAAGGTAAAAGTACTTTTTGCAGCTATGTTGTTGGCTACCGACACGACTACAGTGGAAGTGTAACGTTTGACAATGATAACACCAAAGAATACGATGTAAAGGAATGGGTAGACATGCGCCAACACCATATCAGTCACCTATTTCAGGAATTAAGACTATTCCCTGAACTTACAGCTTTTGAAAATGTCGAAATTAAAAACAAACTTACTGGCTTCAAAAGCAGAGATCAGATTGTGAAATGGTTCGATATGCTTGGTATCGCAGATAAGCTAGACGCCAAAATAGGAAGAATGTCATTCGGTCAGCAGCAACGAGTTGCGCTTATACGCTCATTGGTACAACCTTTTGATTTTATCTTCGCAGATGAGCCCATAAGTCACCTTGACGACACAAACTCAGCAATAATGGCTGAAATCATGATGACAGAAGCTAAGGCACAAGGTGCGGGCGTCATTGTTACCTCAATAGGTAAACACATGGATTTGGATTATGAGAAAACGTTTAAACTGTAATGAGGCACCTCTAATGTCTTTTTAATTATTATCTTTAAGATGAATTTAGTTTGGAAATTATTACGTCAGCATATTAGCGTACCACAGTTCGCCGGATTTTTCTTCGCAAACCTGTTTGGTATGTTAATCGTCCTGCTTGGATTTCAGTTCTACCACGATGTAGTACCTATATTCACAGCAGAAGACAGTTTCATGAAAAGTGATTTCATGATAGTAAACAAAAAGATAGGAACTGCAAATTCTATCAGTGGAAGATCAAACACATTCTCAAATACTGAAATTGATGAAATTGGCGAGCAGTCTTTTTCTGACAAAATAGGCAAATTCACGAGTACAGAATATAAGGTAGATGCCAACATGAGTGTTAATGGCGTTCCTGTTTTGGACAACGGTGAAATTAGTTTTGAAAGCGTTCCTGACAATTTTGTTGAAGTAAAACAACTTAGTGACTGGAAATATACTCCAGGCTCTAAAGTCGTACCTATAATACTTCCACGTATATATCTAACAATGTATAACTTCGGTTTCGCACAAAGTCATTCATTACCTAAAATCAGTGACGGACTGATAGGTATGATCGATTTTCAAATATTCATACACGGAAACAAGAAGCAAGCACAATTCAAGGGTAAGGTTATTGGATTCTCAAGTCGACTAAGTTCTATCCTTGTTCCACAAGCATTTATGGATTGGAGTAATAATGAATATGCTCCTGGCCAACAAAACGAACCTACAAGACTTATAATGTCTTTGAAGAATCCTGGCGATCAGAACTTTACAAGATACCTAGACAAGAAGGGATATGAAATAGAAAACGACAAACTGAATGCCGAAAAGACAACGTATTTCCTTAAGATGATGGTAACAATGGTAATGATTGTTGGTCTTATTATCTCTATACTCAGTTTCTATATTCTAATGTTAAGCATCTATCTGCTGGTACAGAAGAATTCAAGCAAACTAGAGAACTTGCTTCTCATTGGATATAGTCCGGGACACGTCGCACATCCATATCAGTTATTGACAATATCACTAAACATTGCGGTATTAATTATTGCATGGATAATTCTGTTCTTCGTGAGAAACTATTACATGGGAATTAT
>JAGPKZ010000036.1 GCA_018053665.1 Prevotella sp. | reverse complement strand
TTGTACTCCAGGTTGCAGTCTTCTCAGGTTGCCTGAAAAATCATAAGTGCCACGTTTGCCATCGCTGAATTGTAGCTTTTGGCCGATTGGTGTTCCTTGTCTCAGATATCCGTCAGTAACATATCCGCTAAATTCTCTGCTGATAGCATAAGATAGATACATTCCTGCCCTGAACTTCCAATTTATCCCAAGTCTATAGTTTGCCATTATTGGAACAGACACAAGTGTGGCACTGTATTTTGTGTTTACATATCCTGTCCAATATCCGCCAACCTTACTGCCGTCATCAATAACTTCGGTCTGATAGCTTTTTACATTAGCACCAGCAGTCATACTCTTAACCTCTATTCTAAGTCCTGTTGATATTCCCCACTTGGAATTCGTACTCATCCAGCGTGTGATGTCACCCTCGATAACACCGTTGAAGCGTGGATTGTAACCCTCAATAGAACGAATTTCGCGTGGCATTGACCACGGTGCAGTACCTCCGATATTGATGCCGCATTTTATTTCATATTCTATATTTGCTTTGTCAATGCTGTCTGTTGGAGTGCTATTTGCTTCTGCAAGCATAACACAAGAGATTAATATATATATTGTTGATATTATCTTTTTCATCTTCTTTTTATCTTATTTATAGAATAATTGCATCTCGTCTACATACAGTGTACTGCCAACGGCACCATTGAAGTTCGCTCCGTCAATACTTGATGACATGATAATTGAAATGTTGTATTTACCGTTTTTTAGTTTTTCATCATCAATTGTTTTTCCGTCTTTCATTACAAAAGGAATGGCGAATCTTGTCCATGTGTCCGTTTCCTTCTTGTTTTGAATTCTTGCTATTGATACGATATTATCACTTGTAAGTGAGTTGGTTCCATCAAGATATTGCACATCGTCTGTTACCTCGTATAATATAGCATAGATGTCGAAGTTATCTTTCTTCCCAGTTACTTCTTTGCTGTTAAGGTCTGTGTATACATCTCCAGCCTTATATTTATAGTAACCAACTAGTTCTGTCGGTATCTTTTTGAATGGTACTCCGAAATGTGTAGATTTAGCTGGAGTTGTTACATCTATTTCAAATGAACCGAGAAAAATATTTCCTGCGGCGATTGGTGCATGAAACATAGCTCCTAAACTACCGGTACTTAGAGTTGTTAACTTTGCGCATTTGCCGATATATCCGTTGTCATCCTGACATGTAGGGTAGGAGGTTGCAGGTGCGTGATAGTTAGTTATCATGAATCCTGCGTTTCCGCTTCCCCATTCCATAGAAGTACCGTCAATGGCATCACTGTAGAATATATGATAGAATTGCATTTTGTTTCCAGTTTCATAATCGGTATCTTCATAGTATTTCACATTCTCAAAGTTGTAGGTCGTAAGAAGATTTGAGAATGTATATTCCACATTGTATGTCTTCTTCCACTGACCGTCTTGTGATGTGACAACATAAGTTTGCGGTGTTGAAAAATTGCGTATCGTTCCGCTTTCAGGATTTATTGTAGCTCCATCTGTTACACTGAATTTTGGAGACTGTTCGCTGATGTCAGTAGAGTCTTTTACGTATAGCGTAACTTTCTCGTTTGATATTACGGGGTCTCGAATAAGAATGCTTTTGTCAACTTGGCATGATGTGATGTCGGCTTCGCTGTTAAGCGCTTCTTCTGAAATGCAAGAACTAAAAGTCATAGGTGTTAGAATGCTTATGGCTGTAATAATTTTCATCTTCATCTTTTTACCTATATATTTATTTTGGCTTACAAATGTAACATAAGTAGGGGTGAAATCAAAATAATTTAATCCTTTTTACACATAGCATATCAAAATATTTTGCTTATTTTTGATGTTTTATAAAAGAAAGAAGTATATTTGCAAATTAATATTAAAGTGAATGGGCATGACTGCTGACGTAATATTATCCGAACTCAAATATCTTGTTGATGAAGAGAAAAGGATTGTATTGCCACAATTCTTCAAGACAGGAATAGGTGAATATGGAGAGGGCGATAAGTTCCTCGGAGTTGTCGTACCCAATATTCGAAGTGTAGCAACTGCACACCTTGATATTTCTGGCAAGGACATAGCTGCTTTGCTTTCTTCACCGTGGCATGAAATGAGGATGTGTGGTCTGCTTATCATGGTGGAACATTGCAAACAAACACGAAAATCGTCGTGGGTGAAACTGCATTCAAATGAAGAAGGAGAACAAATACGTAAGCAAAATATAGAACTTTATCTTGAGCATACTGATAGAATCAATAACTGGGATTTAGTTGACTTGTCTGCGCCAACTATTGTCGGTGATTATCTCACTGATAAAAAACGTGATATTGTGTATCATCTAGCAGAAAGTAGTTTGCTTTGGGAACAGCGCATTTCTATTGTTTCGACGTATGCATTTATCCGCAATAATGATTTTGATGTTACTTATATGTTGGCAGAAAAGCTTCTTCGTCATCCTCACGATCTTATGCAAAAAGCTGTAGGTTGGATGTTGCGTGAGGCTGGCAAACGAGATAAGCCACGACTTATGGATTTCCTGGATGAACATTCTATGGATATGCCACGTACAATGCTTCGTTATTCAATAGAGAAGTTTACGGATGCGGAACGTGAATATTATATGAAGAGAAAATAGTTTTATTAGTGAAAATATGAGAGTTTTGGTAATTAACGGTAGCCCACGTAAAAAGGGCAATGTAGCGACAATGCTTCATGCTGTATCTGACAATATAAATGCTGCCGACGTACATTGGATTGATGTCAACGACTTATCTATTCGCCCATGTATGGGTTGCATGAAATGCCGAGACACAGGAACTTGCGTGTTGCCTGAAGACGATGGTCACCGCATGGCCAAGGTAATAAAGGATTGTGATGCTCTTGTAATCGGGACTCCTGTGTATTGGGGAAACATGAGTGGACAGATGAAACTGATGTTTGACCGTATTGTTCCGTCAATGATGGGAGAGTCTAAACTTGGAATACCTATCGCTCTGCATAAGGGTAAGAAGGCTGTTATCGTAACAGCCTGCACTACAATATGGCCTTTTAGTTGGATTGCTAGACAAACGAGCAATGCAAATCACGCTATGAAGGAAATATTGGGCTATTCTGGATTTAAGATAGTTGGTAAACTAGTCTTACCAGGCACTAAGAAAAGAAGTGGTGTTCCGCAAAGAATAGTTAATAAAGCCAAGCGGTTGGCTTTTAAATTATATAAATAATTAAATCATGACAAATAAAAAAGAGGCTGCTTTATCGTCAATTATAGCCGCAGTGTTCCTTACGACGATGAAGTTTGTAGTGGGTATTCTCACTTTTAGTTTGGGTATTATATCAGAGGCAATTCATTCCTTACTGGATTTACTTGCAGCAATGATTACGTATTTTTCTGTTAGCATGTCTGATAAACCTGCCGACAGAGAGCATCAGTATGGACACGGAAAGATAGAAAATCTTTCTGCTTTCCTTGAGTCTGTATTGCTTGTTATTACATGTGCTTGGATTGTTTACGAAGCTGTAAACAGATTGTTGACTAATGAGTCTAGTGTTACTGTTACTGTATGGAGTTATGCTGTGGTAATCGTTTCTATGGTTATTGACTTCAGTCGTTCCCGTATGTTATTTAAGGTTGCAAAACGTGATAACAGTCAGGCTTTGGAAGCAGATGCAATACATTTCTCAACAGACATCTTGAGTTCCGGTGTGGTATTGTTAGGTTTGATTTGTGCACATTTCGGATACTATAAGGCTGATGCAATATCTGCTATTGGAGTAGCAATAATCGTCTTGTTTATTTCATATCGTCTTGGAAAGAGCGCTATTGACGTCTTACTTGATAGAGTTCCAGACGGACTTACTGAGAAAGTTGAGACTAAATTAAAGTCAAATACGGATATTGTTAGTTTTCATGATTTGAAGATACGTGTTGCAGGGCCTGATACTTTTGTTAAGGTTAATGTGCACATCGGACATGACTTGGATCTCGAAGCAGCTCATGACATCTGTGATAGAATTGAAAAAGATATCTGTACTATGATTCCAAAATGTGAAATCATCGTACATGCAGAACCTGAATAATATAATGTTGGAGGTGTCCTTAAAAATACCTCCGACATAATTGTCTGCTCCTAAATTTATTGATTTGAGAATTCAAAAACTTACCTATATTATTTCATTCTGATTATATTACTAATCAGGATTTTTTATTTCATAATCCACGAAAGCCTTCTTTTGTGTGTGATTTTTATTTCAATTTTTTTTATGAAATATCCTACATGAATGGGCTAAATAATTGTTATTGAGTGTGTTATGCATAATATAGAAAACGTAAAAACCTACTTAACATATGAGACAAACAATTATTTGTATAAATGTTTGTTTCGTATGCTAGGTAAGCCTCAATTCTTTATGTCTTTTTAAACCAACAGTTATGTTGGCTTATTTGTCAAACTCAATCTTTACAGCAACCATATCCTTCTTTCCCTGTTCCAGTTCAAAAGTCACGGCATTGCCAGCTTTTATTTCTTCAGGTGCGTTGCTGATATGGAAGAAGTATTTGTTAGGGGTATTTTTGTCTTTAATGAATCCGTATCCTTTGTCATCATTAAAGTAGTCAACAACTCCTCTCATTGTAGGGTCTTCCTCAACCTTCTTTGGCGTAGAGATTTCTATTGAGTTTACGTCAATATCCTCTTTCTTCGCTGTCAAATCTGGTGGAGTGTCAACAATGTTTCCGTTGGCATCAACATAGGCAATCATGTCGTCCATAGAATTGCCTCCGTTAACTTTACGGTCTTCCTTACGGCGTTGCTTGTCTTGTCTCTTTTTTTGTTTCTGTTTTTGAATTTCTCTTTTGTTGTTTCCAATAAAACTTCCCATAAATATAATTTTAATTTAGATCATTAAGCCTTAGGCTGATTGTGCTACGACATTCAGTTTCTTTCCTGTAAGTTTCTGTATGTCACGTAGCATGACACGCTCATCCGACGAACAGAAAGTTATCGCTGAACCGTTATGTCCAGCACGACCAGTACGTCCGATACGATGTACGTAGGTCTCGGCAACATCAGGCAGGTCATAATTTATCACCAGTTGCAGGTTGTCTATATCAATTCCTCTTGCGGCAATGTCAGTGGCTATAATCACGTGAGTCTTGCCTGTCTTGAAATTCGTCAACGCACGTTGGCGTGCATTCTGCGACTTGTTGCCATGTATGGCATCGCATTGAATTCCATTCTTGTTTAATATCTTTGCAATCTTGTCGGCTCCATGTTTTGTTCGTGAGAAGACAAGTGTTGATTTTATACCTTCTTGTTGCAGCAAGTCAAGCAATAATTTGCTCTTTTCAGGTTTCTCTATCATAAACAAACTCTGCTTTATGGTGTCTACTACTGATGAAGCAGGAGCAACTTCCACTCTTGTAGGTTTGTTTAACATCTTTCTTGATAGTTCTGCTATAGAAGATGGCATTGTTGCAGAGAACAGCATCGTATGGCGCTCTTTAGGCAATAAAGGCAATATGCGCTTTATGTCGTGGATAAATCCCATGTCAAGCATGCGGTCTGCCTCGTCTAGAATAAAATGCTTTATGTTGTTGAGATGAATGAATCCCTGATTAATAAGGTCCAACAGTCTGCCCGGTGTGGCTATCAGAATGTCAGTTCCTTGCTTTATTTGTCTAACTTGTGGATTCTGGTTCACTCCTCCGAAAATAACAGTGTGTCTTAGTGATGTATGTTTCGCATAATCAGAGAAACATTCGTCAATTTGTATAGCTAGTTCACGAGTAGGAGTGAGAATAAGTGCTTTTATATTGTGTTTGTTGTCAGTTGCTTCTCCGGCAAGCAGTTGAATGATAGGAATTGCAAATGCTGCGGTCTTTCCTGTTCCTGTTTGTGCAATACCAATGATGTCTCTGTTTTCTAGTGCAACCGGTATAGCTTTTTCCTGTATCGGTGTTGGATTTTCGTATTTTTTTTCTTTTAGAGCTTCTAATATCGGCTCTGTAATATTTAATTCCTTAAATGTCATAAATAATTTATTAATAATATATATAATACTTTTTACGAATAGATAATTTCTCTATACGTAATTGTACGTAAGTATTATGATGGGAGAAGAGGGTACTAAATGCCCTGCACAATAGTAGTTACGTTTTACAATAAAGTGCTGTAAGGTTTTTAAACATCCTCATATAATTGTTTTTGTTACCTTAAAACACTAATTCGGCTGCAAAGTTAATATTATTATTTGGATAAACCTAATATTTGATATTACTTTTTTGTTTTTTATACAGATGAAGCCTACTGATAGATATTTCGGTTTTGCTTACAAATGATCTTTTTTACCCAGATAAGATTATCTTATTTCAATACACAAGCCCTATAAAAAGGGCTTGTGTGTTGAAAAAACTCTTTCTGGTGATGAATATGTATAAGTAAAAACACTTTATTTCACTTTTGTCTTGCCAGTACATTGAAAGTTGGCTATAGCACGATGCAGCAATGCCTTGTTGATATTATGTTGCTCGGTGCTTGTAGTCAAAGAATATTTGTCGTGTGACAACTTGAACTGTTGTTGTTTGTGTCCAGCACTTAGAATAATCATATTATTATTTTCTACGTAGCCAAGATTCTGGTATGTCGCTGCAAATGCACGTTGATGATACAACGGTGATAGGACATTCTGACCAAAGAAATGAGAAGCATAGTTGAAATGTAAAATACCAAATACAGTTGGCATCAAGTCAATTTGTGAGATAAGTTTCTCATTTACAGATGGAGCTATCATTCCCGGTGCATATATGAGTCCTGGAATATGGTATTCGTTGAGAGGAATATCCATACTTCCTGCACTAGACGCGCAGTGATCGGCTGTAATAATGAAAATAGTATTATTAAACCACGGTTGCTTTTTTGCCATTTCGAAGAACTTGCCAATTGCGTAATCTGTGTATTTGACACCACCTTCACGACATTTTTTTGATGAAGGAATATCAATTTTTCCGTCAGGATACAGGTATGGACGGTGGTTGCTTACGGTCATGATGTGGGTAAAGAATGGCTTGCCCGTTTTTGCGTCGTTATTTAATACTTTTATAGACTTGTTGAATAAGTCTTCATCGCACACACCCCAGATTGTACCAAATGTCTTTTCGTAATCCTTGAAATTAGACTGGTCGATAACATTAAATCCGTTTCCGCTGAAAAATTCCTTCATATTGTCGAAATAGCTGTCACCACCATATATGAAGTTTACATTATATCCCTTTGAGTGCAATATATGGGCAGTAGAAAAAAGCTTACCGTTGTTTTTCTGCTTGATAATACTTTCACCAGGACTAGGCGGTACACATAGTGTAACGGCTTCGAGCCCACGTACAGTGCGGTTGCCCACAGCGTAGAGATTGTCGAAACACATACCCTGTTTCATCAGTTTGTCAAGATTTGGTGTGAGATTTTCAGTGTTACCATATCTCTCAAGGAAATCACCGCTCATACTCTCAATGGTGATAAGTACGATATTTTTATGAACTTCAGGAAGCCTAGAGTGTATATGCTGAACATGGTCAGCCCTTCTCCAATACATAGAGTCAATGATTTTGTTAGCTTCCTTGTTTGGAATCTTTGTATAAAAGTCCTTATACGATAAGTCATTGTTAAAATATGCCTGACAGAATTTTACGCATCCGTTGGCCTGCAACTCATTGACAAAACTGTTTGTGTTGTGCTGGAATGAAAAATTGAAAGAAAGAAGTGTGTATGACGCAATGCATAGTATGCCATAGACAAACGTTATGATTATCTTATTGCGAATAGTAATAGTATTCTTGAAGTAATTTTTCTTTATGTCGTGAAGGAGGAATATAGACGCAACAACAGCTAGTAATACGACTATTGATATAAGCGGAATCATTGGATATGATTCAAAGAAATTTCCGATTACCTCATTTGTATATACCAAATAATCTACTGCTATGAAATTATAGCGTAGTCCAAATTCACTCCAGAAGAAGTATTCTGCAAAAGCGTTGAGGACAATTAATAATACGTAGATGAAGAATAGAATATAATAGGTGTATTGTCTCCATGTATTTCTTATGGAAGGAACTAGCAGACGTATAGAATAACTTATTATTCTGTATAATATAATGTAACTGATAACTCTAGTAAGTGCGGCATTGAACTCCTTTAATGGTGTGTTAAAAAATTGCAATACTATAAATGTGACACCAAGCAATCCATAGATAATGAATGTCCAAGGCTTATTATATTTGTCTTTTGAGAAGAACAATAGAAATACCCAGAAAAAAGAAAAACTGAGTGTGGCAAAAAATAGGTCGTTGAAAGTACCTAGAATGAATATTTGTATCCATTCGGTAAACGAATAGTCAACAACTGTAGTCGGATTAAACAGCAGAACTATTCTTAATAATAATCCTAGTACGATAATCAGACCTGAAATCCTTAGAAATGCAGATCCTGTAAGTTTTAGATTTTTCATGTCACAATTATAATATATTTTAGTTGAATACGTAGTATAACAACTAGTTCTTCATTCTATTTTTTTATAGATTATGCAAAGATAAGTCTTTTATTTCAAAGATTAAAATATTTTTTCATTAATAGAGTGTTTCCTTTCATAAATTGCATAAGACTGCGTTTAAAAATGTTAATTCTTAAGTAGCGAAGCCTAGTTTGCATTTAATGAAGCGACTAGAGGCAATACAAAAACTAAGATAAATATCTTGTAAATAACAGCAATTTAGGTTGCTAATTATGTACGATGTTTCCCATTTTTTTGATAATTCAGCTTATTGCATTAAAAATAAAAACTTCGTTATTTATTTTGTTCTTATCTCTTCTTACTGTATCTTTGCATAATAATCTTGTCTTCAGGCAAGTTTTCGCCATAGAATTCATTTTGACTAAAAAACGGAAAAATATGAAAAAGACATTTTTGATAATTGTATTAATAATACTAATACCTTTAGCAATGATAGCTGAAAGCTATACATCTTTGTGGAAAAAATATCAACATAATATAGACATAAGTCATCCGCAGACAGCCATTTCTGTGCTTGATAAAATTATAGTAAAGGCTACCGCTGAGAAAAAATACGGTGAAATAATTGAAGCTGAACTTGAAAAGTATAGAAACAAGATAGACATTTCTAATGATTCTTTGAATGTTGTTATTGCTAGTCTTAAACAGAAAGCAATAAAGGCTGAAAAAAATAATAAGGCTGTGTCTGCAATATACTATAGCGTACTTGGAACGGTATATCAAAATCAATTCGATGGAAACAAGGATTCTCTGGCAGTAGGAAAAGAATATTTTCATCAATCGTTAGCACATCCAGAAGTTTTGGCAAATGAGCAGGCAAAGAACTATGAGCCTCTGATGATTGAGGGAAGTGATAGCCGTATATTTTATAATGATCTTCTGCATGTTATTGGAATTGCTGCTAAAGACTATAAAACTCTCTATGATTGGTATCTTTATCATAACAACAGAAGTGCTACATGTCTTTGTGCATATTATATGAACAAAAGGGATGCTGACGATGATTGCACAGAAATGAGTAAGTCAGCATGTCTTCAAAAGATAGACTCTTTGATAGATGTTTATCAAGATTTAGAAGTTGCTGGTGAATTAGCAATAGAGCATTTCAACTTTATGGACAAGGCTACTGACGCGACTGTAGCGGAAAAAATTGATTATATCAATTTTGCGTTGAGCAAATGGGGAAAATGGAAAAGAATGAATATCCTTAGAAATGCATATAGCAGACTCACTTTACCTAGTTATCTTGTAGATTTAGGGAGTCTCGTTCAAATACCAAACACTGAAAGAACCGTTGAAATACGACAAATTACTAATGTTGCTGCTATTACAATGACAGTCACAAAGCTTAAAACAAAAGAGGCTTTGAAGATTGATGTGTCTAATAATGATGGTTATTCCAAAATAGCAAAGATGCTTATGCGAGAAACTGGTGTTTCTGTGACGCATCGATATATAGGCATACCTAATTACAAAGTGAGCTGTGACTCGATGAAGATGCCAAAACTTGATAAGGGTGTTTACCTAGTCGAGTTTACTACGGATAATAAGGATATACGACCTGAAAGAATGTTATTGCATGTTTCAGATATGTATGCACTTACTGAAGGATTACCTGATGATAATTTGAGATTTGTTGCTGTCAGTGCTACAACCGGACAGCCTATTCCTGGTGCTAAGATAAAACTCACGGAAGAATCATGGAGTGAAAGTCGTAAAAAAAATAAAATATTGACAACACTGGTTGCTGACAAGCATGGTGAAGCAATGTTCCACTATGTAGTTGGAAGGACTCAACTGAAGCTGTATGTTTATACAGACCAAGATAGGTTCTGCCCAGAAACATCTACAAACTCAGGCTATTACTATTACGATGGAAAGGAATATGGCAAGCGTGAAGATGTTGTGGATTTGTTTACAGACAGGAGTTTATATCGTCCAGGACAAACCGTAAACGTGAATGCGATAGCTTATTCTGTGGAACATCATAAAGACAAGACTTCAGTAAATGCAGGGAAGGAAATTACTCTGAAATTACGCGATGTGAATTACAAGGTTGTTAAAGAGTTAAGTGTCACAACAGATGAATATGGTAGTGCTTCTGCTAAGTTTGAACTTCCAAAGACTGGGCGTACAGGTTCTTTTTCAATATCAACAGAAAAAGGAAGTGTATATTTTAGAGTAGAGGAGTATAAGCGTCCAACTTTCAAAGTAGAATTTTATAATCTTAATACGGCATATAACAGTGGCGATACTGTTAAGTTTGTAGGCACAGCCAAAAGTTATGCCGGTGTCCCTGTTCAGAATGCCAATGTCAAATATACTGTTACACGTCGTCCAAACAGACTTTGGTGGAGATTTAGTGCAGACGATGACGTGGTAGTTGCAAAAGATACTATAAAAACTGACGCTATAGGAAAGTTTGAAATTCCTGTAAAACTTGCTCTTCCTGAAAGCAAGAGCGATATTCCACGATATTATACATATAATGTCAATGTTCAGGTTACTGATTTGGCAGGTGAAACTCATGAGGCAGAAACTTCAATACCTTTGAGCAACAGAAATACCGTCTTTAATATTGATTTGCCACAGCGCATAGAGCGTGATAGTTTGAAGACGATAACTTTTGATTACAGTAATATAGCAGGAGATAAAGTAGACGGAAAAGTATACTATAAAGTAGACGGAAAACCATATACAGCAAAGACAAATGTTGCAACAGACATTACTGCAATGAATTTAAAGAGCGGTGCTCATGAACTTGAGGCTATATGTAATGGCGATACCATTATGAGAAACTTTACTGTGTTCTCAATGAAAGACAAAAGACTTGCTGAACCTACGCGTGATTGGTTTTATGTAAGCGATATGCATTTCCGCAATGATGATAAACCAATTTATGTTCAGCTGGGAACGTCAGATGATAATGTGTATGTTGTATATTCAATTATTGCAGGCGACAAAGTCATTGATAACGGAACTTTAGAAATGTCTGCCAATGAAGTGTATACACGTGCTTTTAAATACAAGGAAGAGTATGGTGATGGTATAACTGTTGATTATGCTTGGGTGAAAGATGGTAAGATCTTTCAACACTCTGCAAATATAAACAGAGCATTGCCTGATATGAAACTCAATGTTAAGTGGACAACATTTCGTGACAGATTGACTCCCGGACAGAAGGAAACATGGATGTTGTCTGTAACAAATGAAAAAGGAAAAGCTGCTAAAGCACAGCTTATGGCAACAATGTATGATGTTAGTCTGGACGCAATACACTCACATGATTGGAACTTTGAAGTAAGATTAAATAGATTTGTTGCTGCCCTCTCATGGCGTGGTACAATATTCGAAAATAGTTCGCTTTATGGTGAGATGCCAATTAAATATTTAAATCAGTACGATTTGGACTTTACACACATGGATGATTTAAGTATGGATGGTTCTGGTGGAGGTCGCTTTTCAACAAATACTGTCATGATTAGGGGCACTAGATCCGTTAAAAGAGTTGGTATTGTTGGGTCTGTATCAGCTTATGAAGGTAAGTTTGATAGGGATGTAACGGCTTCGTTTAATGATATAGCATTAGCGAAATCTCCTAAACTAGCTATTGGTAGTACAACTAATAAGAAAACAAATAATGATTATGTGCGAGAGAACCTAAATGAGACAGCTTTTTTCTATCCAGCACTTCAAACAGATAAAAATGGAAACGTGGCATTGTCGTTTACTTTGCCAGAAAGTGTTACGACTTGGAAGTTTATGGGGCTTGCTCATGACAAGAGTATGAACAGTGGCATGATTACTGCTGAGGCTGTTGCAAAGAAAAACTTGATGATAATGCCTAATGTTCCTCGTTTTGTGAGAATGGGCGATAATGCCACAATCGCTGCTCGCGTGATAAATACCACTGACAAAAAACAGATAGCAAAGGCATATATGACAATTATTGACCCTGAGACAGAAAAGGTCTTGCTTGAAAATCATGTGCCTGTAACAATAGAACCTAATGGGAGTAGTAATGTGAACTTTAAGTTATCTCCATCTGAAATTAAGATTAATGATATAACGTCTCCGCTCATTTGTAGAATGACGATTGAAGGCAAAAACTTTAGTGATGCTGAACAGCACTATCTCCCGATACTCTCTGACAAAGAGCATGTTATTACAACCATAGCTTTTAGCCAGAATGTACCTGGTACATATAAACTTGATATAGACAAGCTGTTCCCTGTAAAAGAGAATAACAATAAGTTGACGCTGGCATACACAAACAATCCTGCATGGATGATGATAGAGGCTATGCCATCTGTAGCTAAATCTAATGTAAAGAATGCCATGAGTTTGGCGGCAAAGTATTATACTAATAGTATTTCTGCCTATTTGCTTAAAAATATAGGAAACACAGATTCTTTAAACTTGTTGAATACATATAAAGAAGATGCGCTTTATGCAATGAGACAGTTGCAGAATGGTGATGGCTCTTATAGCTGGTGGCCTGGTATGCACGGAAGTTTATATATGACAGTTGGCGTGACAGAAATGTTGCAACGACTTAACGTGATGATAGGTGAACAGAATGCAACTAGCAGTATGATAAATCAAAGTATGAAATATCTATCAGATAAGGTTGCTGAAAATGTTACTGATTTGAAGAAACTAGAGAAACAGGGAGTAAAGAGCCTGTTGCCTGATGAGACTTCAATACGATATTTATATCTATGTGCATTGAGAAATAGCGGACTTGATAATCCAAATAGCAAGTATTTACTGAAGCTCCTAGAGAAGCGTGATAATGCTTTTACTATATATGGTAAGGCTATGATGTCTGTAATATTTGCAAGATGTGGAAATATGGAACTTGCAAATCAATATCTGACTAGTATAAAAGAATATTCTGTTTACACAGATGAAATGGGACGTTACTTTGATACTAGAAGAGCTGGATATTCTTGGTTTGACTATAGGATTCCTACAGAGGTTGCTGCGATAGAAGCTTTAAAACTTGTTTCACCAAATGACAAGCAGACTATCGCAGAGATGCAGAGATGGCTTTTGCAGAGTAAACGTACACAGAATTGGGATACACCTATTAACTGTGTTAATGCTGTTTATGCATTCCTTCAAGGAGAGACTCGTGAGAGTATTACTGGATATGGTGATAATACAGTTTTGAAACTTAATGGAGAGAAGCTAAAGACGACCGAACCTACCTCCGGAAGAAATGTTGTTAAGGCAGAGGTCATTGGTAAGCATTTCGGAACTTTAACAGCGGAAAAGAGTTCTTCAAATATCAGTTGGGGAGCTGTCTATGCTGAATTTGACCAGAAAGTTTCTGATATAGAGAGTAATTCTACGTCTCTTTCTGTAAAGCGTGAACTTGTTGATGTAACTGGTGCGGTGATAAAAGATAATAAAAATCTGAAAGTAGGTGATAAGATTACTGTTAGACTCACCATAAAAGCCAACCGTGACTACGACTTTGTTGATGTTCAGGATAAGCGTGCTGCATGCATGGAACCTGTAGACCAGACAAGCGGATATGGTTGGGGATATTATTATGCGCCTGGCGATGATGCAACAAATTATTATTTTGATCGTTTATCTAAAGGTACTCACGTTGTTGAGACTGAATATTACATAGATCGCGAAGGCGAGTATATGAGTGGCACATGTACGGCACGTTGCACATACAGTACTGAGTTCAGTGGTCGTGATAAGGCAATGAAATTAAACATTAAAGATGAAAAATAAAATAATTATAAGTACGATGTTTCTGTTGGCGGCGTTAGATGTAAATGCCCAGAAAATATCAGTTGAAAATAATGTTATTAATGTTGGTCAGGTGCTATATAGAGTACCTGTGAAGGCTGAATTTAAGTTGAAAAACAAGGGATTGCGTTCTTTGCATATACAGGATGTAGAAACATCTTGTGGTTGCACCACTGCAGATTATCCTAAGACTGTAGGAGGTGGAAATGAATTTGCAATTTCTGGAGAGTACAATGCCGAGACATTGGGACACTTCCAAAAGATGCTATGTGTGTATAGTAATGGCAGCAAAAAGCCTGTAGTCTTGACAATAAAAGGTGTTGTGGTTAGTGAGTTGAGGAGTTTCTCTGGTGAGTATTCTTATACATTGGGCAATCTTAAAACCGATGTTCATAATGTGGAGTTTGATAATGTAAATATAGGAGATAATCCAAAACAAAAAATCTATATACTAAACACTTCAGAAGAAACCGCAGAGCCTGTATTCATGCATTTGCCAAATTACCTTGAGGTAGAGATGTACCCTGCAAAGATAGCACCACATCATACTGGCGTAGCTGTGTTATCTCTTGATTCAAGAAAATTGCACGATTTCGGATTGAACCAAACTGATATTTATTTGGGATTTGCTCCTGGTGACAAAGTTGCTGACGAGAAGATGATAACAGTATCTTCTGTGGTGCTTCCCGCTTTCCAAAATCTTACAGCCAAAGAAGTTGCAGATGCTCCTAAAATTAAACTCTCCACAGATTTATTAGACTTGGGAAGCTTTAATGGAAAGAATAAACTTAAAGGCGATATCGAAATTAAAAATGAAGGTAAATCGGTGTTGGAAATAAGAAATTTGCAGATGTTCACTATGGGACTGGACGTTTCTTTGAACAAGACTAAGATAGAACCGGGACAGAGTGCCAAACTGAAAATCACGGCTTATGCAGAACAGATTAAGAACATAAGGAGTAAGCCTCGTGTTCTGATGATTACCAATGACCCAAGTATGGGTAAGGTGACAATTGAGATTAAAGTAAAAAAATAAGGTAGATGCTTCAAATTGAGATAGACAATGGTAGTGGTTTTTGCTTTGGTGTCACTACTGCAATAAAAAAGGCAGAGGAAGAGCTTGCTAATGGCGAGACCTTGTACTGTCTTGGAGATATTGTTCATAATGGTATGGAGGTTAAGCGACTTCATGAACATGGTTTGGTAACAATTGATCATGATCAGTTGGCTGAATTGCACAATGTAAAGGTATTGCTTAGGGCTCATGGCGAACCACCAAAGACTTACGAAATTGCAAAGCGTAATAATATCGAGATTATAGATGCTACATGTCCTGTTGTGCTGCAACTACAGAAAAGAATAAAAAAGCAATATGAAAATCATGATGTTAAATCTACTGACAACAGGCAGATCGTAATATTTGGCAAGAATGGCCATGCTGAGGTGCTTGGACTTGTCGGTCAGACGCATAGTGAAGCTATTGTTATAGAAAAGTTTGATGACGTGAAGAAGTTAGATTTCAATCGTGATATCTATCTTTATTCGCAGACAACAAAGAGCCTTGATGAATTTCATAATATAATTCAGTATATACAAACACATATATCAAAGAATTCTACGTTTAAGAGCTTTGATACTATATGTCGTCAGGTTGCAAACAGAATGCCGAATATAGCTCTTTTCGCAGGTAAGCATGATGTTGTGCTATTTGTTGCAGGAAGAAAAAGTTCAAATGGGAAAGTTCTATTCAAGGAATGTCAGATAGTTAATGGTAAGAGTCATCAGATAGAAAGTCCGGACGAAATAGATATGGCATGGTTTGATGGTGTATCATCAGTTGGTATATGTGGAGCTACGAGTACTCCGAAGTGGCTTATGGAAGAATGCCGTGACTATATATTGAGGAGACGGGCAAAATAAAAACAAGAAGGGCATCTTTTCTCACGAAAAAATGCCCAATAAAAAACAGTAATTAACTCAAAATTTATAATCTTAATTGAATCTATTACGCTTTTTTCGTCAATATACCGGAGTGTAAAAAAACCGGTACGTCGAAATTAACATAAACAAAAACTTAATTATTATTAGTATCGCGCTTGATACTTTTCTTTGATTGCAAAGATAATAATAATTTTTCTATCTTTCAAATTTTGTTCAACGAATAGGCTGTTTTTTTCAGCAAAAACTTAATTGCGTTATGCTAATTGTCCATACTGATAAATCATTGGATTTTTTTGCATGCATCAGTGAATTTCCGCATCAGCCACTCACTCTGTTCGGCAATAGTCATATTGCTATTGTCTAATTCTATTGCATCGTTAGCCTTTCGTAATGGACTAACTTCTCTATGACTGTCAATATAGTCGCGTTCTTTTACATTTTCAAAAATGTCGTCAAAGTCAGCAGGCATTCCCTTTTCATTTAATTCGTCAAATCTACGTTTTGCACGAACTTCAGGTGAAGCAGTAACAAAAATCTTTAGTTCGGCTTCAGGGAAAACCGTTGTACCAATATCACGACCGTCCATAACCAAACCTTTGTCTTTGCCCATGCGTTGTTGCTGTGCCACCATAGCCTCACGTACAAAAGGTATTGTAGCAATATTACTTACGTGACTGCTAACTTCAAGAGTACGGATTTCTTTCTCAACAAGTTCGCCATTCAGATATGTATCAGGACGTCCAGTCTCATTATTGAATACAAATGAAATTTGGATATCTTTCATTCGTTTTTCCAACTCAGTGGTCTTGACAGAACCGTCTTTGCTGAAAAGATTATTCTGCATTGCAAATAATGTTACAGAACGATACATTGCGCCGGTGTCGACGTATACATAACCTATTTTTTTGGCCAGATCCTTAGCCATGGTACTCTTACCACAAGATGAGAATCCGTCAATAGCGATAGTTATTTTCTTCATAAAGAGTATGCTATATTTATTATTAATGAATTACTACTGATATGATATTTGCCGTAAGCGATATTCAGTTTGAAACGTTCTAGATTTATACCTCCACCTAAAGAAAAACCAGCTCCGTGACTGCTTCCCTCATTATTGGTGTCTGTAATCTTCATTTCGTTTGCGCGTCTGAAATTATATCCTGCACCAACCCAAATGTTTGGTGAAAGCATTACGTCTAATCCTGCGACAATATGATTTATAAACTTATAATCCCATTTTGTAAGATCACCCATCGTTACTGAAACTCTGAATGGGGTGTTGGTGAGCTTCTTGCTTACTCCAGCCTGCAAGTCAAATGGCATTTTCTCAAAGTTATCATTATATGCTTTAAGTTGTCCGCCAAGGTTCTTGGCGACAAGAGACAAAGACCATTCATAGTTCGGATCATAATAGTTGATGCCGAGGTCTACACCCATTGCTATAGAATTGTAGTTACCAATATACGATGTGATAAATTTTGTTGTGATTCCGGCTGCAAGTCTATCTGTAAGAAGATATGAAAAATAAGCTCCGAGAGAAATATCTTTTGCGGTGAAGTCACCATTCTGTACATTATTCTCGTCAACCTCCTTCATCGAACCGTAATCAATATACTGTGCCGAAACTGCCCAAGACGCACGTTCCTTCACAATTCTGTTGAAAGCTGCGCTTGCAGTATTGGTACCTTGCATATAGTTCATGTAGTTTAGGTTGATGGTTTTATCACTGACACTTGACAATAAAGCTGGATTGTTGAAAATCATTGATTCGTCGTCTTCAATTATCGTGATATTATCACCACCCAAAGCTGCCGCATGAGCACTTGCAGGAAGACGCAGAAAGTTGTATCCTGTCTGACTTTCCTGTGATATTGCTGAGATACAAAAAAAGCTCAGAATAAGTGCACATGCCGTTTTTTTCATTTATTTTTCCTAATTATTTGGCAAAGATAATGCTTTTTTCAAATATAAGCATTACTTTTGTGTCACAAAGTTATAACGCTGTTTGAAATGATATATTTTCTAAAAAGTGGAAATAAAGGTAACACATCGTGCTGATTTCTGAAACAAGCGGGTTACTAATTTTCTGCTTGAACTAATATCATTTTTTGTGATGATGTATGTTGGATTTGAATATACTTCACGCCTTTCAGATATAGTAATAATGATGAAATTCTTGATGATATGAGTCAGGATATATTGATAATGTCTAAATGTAAACTCGGAATAGAAAAAACAAGTCTTGTTGTATCAAGATTTGATATACCGATAAACTCGAAATTATAATATGACAGCAGATGAGATTTTAGTTAAGGTTAATGAATTTTTAGACAACCTTAGATATGACAGAAAGCCTAATGGCTTGTATGATCCCATAAAATATGTATTGTCTATGGGGGGTAAGCGCATACGTCCAACACTTATGCTATTGGCATATAATCTTTATAAGGATGATCCTGAAAGTATTTTGATGCCGGCATGTGCTTTGGAAACATATCATAACTATACACTCTTGCATGATGACCTTATGGATAATGCCGACGTGCGCAGAGGAAAAACTACAGTCCACAGAAAATGGAATGCCAATACTGCTATTCTTAGCGGTGATTCAATGCTTGTGCTTGCCTATGAACGTATGGCTAAATGCGGCGACAAGTATCTTAAAGACGTATTAGATGTCTTCACCGAAACTGCTTTGGAAATAGGTGAAGGACAACAATACGATATGGAATTTGAAACTCGTAATGATGTTAATGAAGACGAATATGTCGAAATGATTCGTCTCAAGACAAGCGTATTGCTAGCTTGTGCCATAAAGATTGGTGCAATCCTTGCTGATGCTCCGAAAGAAGATCAGAAAAATCTATATAAGTTTGGTGAACTCATTGGACTTGCATTCCAACTTCAGGACGACTATCTTGATGTATATGGCGATACAAAGTTGTTTGGCAAGAAGATTGGTGGAGATATCGCAAGCAACAAAAAAACATATATGCTTATCAATGCCTTCAATATGGCTAATGATATGCAGCGGAAGGAATTAGTGTCATTGATTGGTGCAGAAAAGTTTGATAGAGATGAAAAAATTGCTGCAGTGACACGTCTGTATAATGAAATAGGTATAGACAAGCTGGCTCAGAAGAAGATAGAATATTATTTTGAGCAGAGTCGAAAATATCTTGATGCAGTGAATGTCGACAGTTCAAGAAAGGCAGAATTGGCACTATATGCACAAAAAATGATGAAACGTAAATATTGATAATGATTTCTTTTACTGATACACATACTCATTTAGACGGAGAGGAGTTTGCTAATGATCTCCCCGATGTAATCCAACGTGCAAAGGATGCGGGCGTGACAAGAGTGCTTATTCCCGCAATAGAATTGAAAAACGTTGATTCCATATTGGAGTTATGCCATAGATATTCTGGTTATGCCTATCCAATGATAGGACTGCATCCCGAAGAGGTGAAGACTGATTGGGAAGTAGTGCTTCATGAAATGAGAAGAATAATGGATTCAAATTCTGATTTCATTGCTATTGGTGAAGTTGGATTGGACTATTATTGGAGCCGTGAGTTTGAAAAAGAACAACTGCAGGCATTTGAAGAACAAGTGAAATGGTCGGTAGAAACACAGTTACCATTGATGATTCATTGTCGAAAGGGACAGAATGAGATGGTGACGATACTGAAAAAATATGAGAAAGATTTGCCAGGTGGCGTCTTCCATTGTTTCACTGGAAATCAAAAAGAAGCAGAACAGTTACTGCAATTTGATAAGTTTGTACTTGGAGTGGGAGGTGTTCTTACTTTCAAGAGTAGTCATCTTAGAGAATATCTTCCGGCTGTTGTTCCACTAGAACGGATCGTACTCGAAACAGATAGTCCGTATATGGCGCCTGTCCCACATCGCGGAGAGCGTAATGAAAGTTCTTTCGTAAAACTGGTGTTGGAGAAACTGGCAGAAGTGTATGGCGTTTCAGAAGAAACTGTAGCCGAGATAACTGAAAATAACGTGAGAAGAATATTCAGTAATATTAAGAGTCTTTGATGGTTATTTCATTAAACTTAATGATTGAATTGTGAGTCCAGCAGAAGTGATTGATTACATTTCTGGATAAAAAAAACAAAATGTCGCCAGAAAATCGGCAATTGATGAGTGTATCAATAAATGCCGATAGAAATACCAAAATGAGTATGATAACTGATGTAAACAAGCATTACGTCAGACT
>JAGPKZ010000035.1 GCA_018053665.1 Prevotella sp. | reverse complement strand
TGGAAAATACTTCTACCCCAACTGCACTTATCTTGTCTAGACAGAATATAGAAATGTTGCCAGAAGGAAACGACTATAACCAAGCTGAAAAGGGTGCATATATTGTTGCAGCTTCAGATGAAGACTTTGATGTAATATTACTTGCATCAGGTTCTGAGGTATCTACTCTTGAGGCAGGTGCAAAGTTGCTTCATAATGATGGTGTAAAAGTTCGCATAGTAAGTGTACCTTCAGAAGGCTTGTTCAGAAGTCAGCCTAAAGAGTATCAAGAGAGCATCCTTCCAAAGGGTTCTAAGATCTTCGGTATGACAGCTGGACTACCTGTAACACTCGAAGGCTTAGTTGGTGCTAACGGTAAGGTTTGGGGTATGGAGAGCTTTGGTTTCTCTGCACCATACAAAGTACTCGATGAAAAACTTGGTTACACTGCTGAAAACGTTTATAACCAGGTTAAGGAATTGCTTGCAGAAAAGTAATAGTTAACATATTTGGGGAGTGACTGTAAATCAGTTACTCCCCCTTTAACATCTTAAATTTATATGCCTATGGAAGTTAAAACTGTCGGAATAGCTTGCGATCACGCAGGTTTCCCATTAAAACAATTTGTTTTAGAGTATCTTGATAAAAAAGGATACGCTGTGAAAGATTTTGGAACATATAGTGATGAGAGCGTTGACTATCCTGATTTTGCTCACCCTTTGGCAGAGGCTATTGAAAGTGGCGAGGTTTATCCGGGTATCGGTATTTGTGGAAGTGGCGAAGGTATGGCAATAACACTCAACAAACATCAAGGTGTACGTGCTGGTCTTGTTTGGAATAAAGAAGTTGCACAATTAATTCGTCAACACAATAATGCAAATGTTGTTGTACTTCCTGGTCGTTTTATAGATAATAAAACTGCTGAAGCAATTTTAGATGAATTCTTTAAGGCTTCATTTGAAGGTGGACGTCATGAGCGTCGCGTAAAGAAAATAGCAATACAGAAAGCATAAATTAATTATTAAAAGTTTATTTAGGAGAAGGCTAATCATAGTCTTCTCTTTTTTTTTGTAAAACAGAATCCTATTACAACTGTTTAGATATAAATATCTCGTAACCTTATTGACGTTACAAATATACCTATAAATGATATCATGCTTATATATACGATAAGTTAGCATAACTTCCATAAAGAATGAAAGGAATCTGTCTCACGACAAATTCCTTCCACATACTTACTAAAACTAAATTAACCACTAAAAAAACTAATCTTATTTAAAGTTATTGTCTTTAATCATTTTTTTATATCCAAACACTTTGTGTATTTAGGTAACTGCAAAAGTAATACTTATTTTTTAAATCACCAAAATTCTACGTGTTTTTTTAATTATTTCAATACTTTTTCAACATCTGTAGCAAATTATTAAAATCTGTATCCTACAGTCAACTGCAATTGACTATGCTTATTACTTACCTTTGTAGCTGAAGCTACATTATCTTCTACAGATGGAGCTGAATTTTCGTAATAATTCATAAACGGATAAAAATCACCATTCTGTGCTGAATATTGATATGCTAAGTCTATATTGAATTTATCAATTGTATAACCTAAACCACAGGTAAATCTGTTTGTGTCTTTCCAGTTAACGTAACTAGTTTGACTTGCATAATATGAACCTGGAGAAGAAATTGATCCATTCATAGATCCATTTTTATCATACATTGCACTAAGGTAATTATAACCTACACGAACAGCAAGTTGAGGAGTAATCTTAACCTCAGCACCAACCTTGAATGTATGAACACCTTTAAGTGTATTCTCGGTATGGTGATTCATATTCTTGTCACTACTACTTGTTTCATAATATGAGTCATACATAGAATCATAATAACCTCCATCATTAACTCTTGTATCCATACTTCCATAGTCGGCATACTCATATGTAGCACCAAGTGCGATAAAATTATCAATTGTATGGCCAAGACTTACACCAAATTTCCAAGGAGTATAGAGTTTAAAGTCGTAAGACTCTCCTATACTGCCTCTATTTTTTCCAACAGTCAAAGTTGTAGAATTTGAAGTCGTTAAATCATACCAAGTAGGAGTATTGATATACAAACCTATTCTAAATGGACTACTCTCTATTGGGCGGAATATAGCACCGACTTTGACATCATAACCAGTACCTGTTATTTCGCGATTATCAGCTAATGTTGAACCATCAATATTAGCATTGTTTGTAGCATAATTTTCTGAATATTCAGAGTATCCTTTATAATGAACATCATGAATACCAAATGTCAAACCTAAATAAATACGGTCCTGAATATTTCCACTGATGTTAAAATCATATTCACCAATATATCCTTTAGACTGCTGGTTAAATCTATAATCAGTTGCAGGATAGTTGTAATATGCTTTATCAGTTGAATTATATATCAGATTGTTATAATATAGGTTGTCCACCTGACTATAGGTCATATCTGTTGGTTGGGTGATAACGTTGTTACGAAACTTCTGATATGTAAGTTTATTTTGTGAAGCGTTTGACAATGATCCCGACGCATTCAGTATCTGGTCAAAGTTACGACTCTTATGATAATTAAATCCAAAGTTCAGAAATGAATTTCGTCCATTACGTAAGCTGTAAACAAATCCAGCTTGGTCAAAACTTACATTAGTTTTGCCCAACGAGCTAAACTTATTTACGTCTTGCTGATTTACAAGTCCAAAAGAAGTTTCTGCTTTTGATTTACGAAACAATCCAAGACCAGCAGGGTTCGTACTCATTGTAGAAAGGTCTGCACCTAAAGCCTCCATAGCACCACCCATACCAACATAACGGGCAGTACCATTAA
This sequence comes from Prevotella sp., assembly GCA_018053665.1. Classification (GTDB taxonomy): domain Bacteria; phylum Bacteroidota; class Bacteroidia; order Bacteroidales; family Bacteroidaceae; genus Prevotella. The sequence goes on along the minus strand of JAGPKZ010000035.1, from coordinate 17,888 downwards.
GGTCGTTATCTATCAACTTGGTATTCTCGTATGTTTCCTGAGCACTTATAGGAAGTGCAGCAAATGCCATTAAGGCAATTGAATAATATATCTTTTTCATATTCTTGTGAATTTCAGTTCGTTACTTTTATCTATGTCCACCAAAACTTCCACCAGAGTGACCTCCGCCGCCGCCAAAACCACCTGAACCACCAGAACGACTGCCACCGAAACTACCACCTCCGCCGAAGCCGCCTGAGTTATAAGAAGGCGAAGGAGTTCTATCGAATGAGCGAGAATTATCAAATGTACGTGTATTGTTCTGATTGTCTATGGCACGTGAACCTCCAAAACGTGATGAGTTGTTTTGCGTTCCAAAACTTCTGTTCCTAGAACCGTTAAATCCTGAAGATCTACTTCCATTATTTGCGCGTGAACCACCAAAAGTGCCCTGAGCAAAAGAACCTGAATTATTGCCATTATTAAAAGAATGGTTTCTCGTTCCAGTCGGACGGCTATAAGAAACATATCCTCCACCATAATATGGGTATCCATAATAACCTGAATACCAAGGATCATACCAACCTCCATAACTATAAGGATATCCATAATAGCCTGAATACCATGGGTCAAAACAAGAGTTGTAGAAAGGATCATAGAATCCATAACGCCAGCGAGGACTATAGCCCCAATTCGGACCGAATCCATAATCCAAGCTATAATACCATGGATCGTAGAAACCATCCCAACGACTCATACGCTGACTGTATCTATAATCATCATCATTGTCAACCACTTGCGAATAGTAGTTACCTACAAACGTTGTATCAACATTAGTAGAATCTGGATATAAGCCATTCCCTTGGGTGAATTGTATGATATCATTTCCTTTATTATCTGTGCCAATTTTTTGGTAATGACTCCAGAACTTACCATGACGATTATATTCATCAACATTTCTGTTGCTGCCATTATTGCCATAGTTACTATAGGAGTTTGTTGCGGCATCCTTCTTCGGTGTGAAGTAGAGGTCGTCGTCCTGTGCCATCATAGACAATGGTAGAACTCCAGCAAGGACTGAGATGAGAATAAATTTCTTCATTTTCTTGTCTCTTTATTTGTTTACACTATATTTCAATTACAAAAATATTAATTATTTTAGTGCAAATGTAAGGAAAATCCCTAATCCATGATAGGTTTTTCCCTATTTTTTATATATTTGCATTCAAATTTAACAACATCATGAAATATTTTGAAATTAGTTTTAGTATAAAGAGTAATAAAGATGTATTTCAAGCAGCTCAAGACCTACTTGCCGACTCTGCCGGTGAAGCAGGTTGTGAGTCATTTGAAGAAACATCAGAAGGACTGATAGCATATTGTCAGATAGACAATTGGGATGAAGATCTAATAAAAAAGTCTATCGAAGATTTCATTATTCCAAATGTTGAAATATCTTATAATGTCAAATATGCAGATGACAAAGACTGGAATCAAGAATGGGAAGAAAAAGGCTTCGAACCAATCAATATAGACAATAAAATTATAGTATGTGATGCTAAGAAACCATTACCAAAGGGTATATCATCAAACACAGAACATATTTTCATTGATGCTAAACTGGCTTTTGGAACTGGCACACACGAAACAACAAGAATGATTGTCTCTACTCTTTTACACTTGGATCTACACAACAAAATGGTCTTAGATTGTGGATGTGGAACAGGAATTTTAAGTATTGCAGCCGCAAAACTCGGTGCTGAAAATGTTGTTGCCTATGATATTGATGAATGGAGCGTTAATAATGCTAGACACAATGCTGAGATTAATACTATTGGGAACATAAGTGTATATCAGGGTGATGCAAATGTACTCAACCATATATCAGGTGTTTTTGATATTGTCATGGCAAATATAAATAGGAACATTCTTCTCAACGACATGACTACTTTTAAAAGTTTGATGACAACAGGTTCGCTGCTGATTTTAAGTGGTTTCTATCTGAGTGACATACCTGTTTTATTGGATAAAGCCAAAGAACTTGGTCTTGAAGAGTATGGCAGAAAACAAAACGGTGAATGGGCTTGTTTGGTGTTGCTCAACCAATAAGTTTAGCAATATTTACCAGTTATCATTTCCAATGGTTAGTTTCTTTAAATCATAGTAACTACCATTGTAAATATTAAAGTCCACATATCCTTTTATACCTGGAAGTCTTCCGGCATCAGTATGTTGCCAGAACTTCCATGGTCCTTTATATTCAACCTTTTCTACGTAATAGTGGGCTATCCAATATGGATAATCATCAAAGACCGGAGCTGCAAGATAACCCTGCTTAAACTTATAATATGTATATATAATAGGTTTAACGTGATATTTATCTTCAACGATATGCAGCCATGTTAATACATCACGCTGAAAATCTTCTGTACTTTGGTCTTTAGGCTTATGCTCAACATCAAGTATTGGTGGAAGGTCACCTTCATTCAGATGTACCTTGTCTAGAAAATAATAGGCCTGTTCACGTGCCGTCGACTTGTTACTCCAAAAATGATAAGCTCCTCTTATAAAGCCATAATCTCCAGCACTTTGATAATTTTCGTAAAAAGTCTCATCTAGATTATCGGCACCTTCAGTACTTTTCATGATTATGAATCTCACAGGACAACCTTTAATCATTGCATTTGAAAGCTGATCCCAATCAATGTTATCTTGATAATGTGAAATGTCAATACCGTGTATTTCATATCCTTCTGGATATTTAGCGTCACCATAGAGTGCACGCCATCTAAATCCTGTCGGACTAACAAAAAAGTAATAAAAGCACCAAACGTACAAAGCGATAATTCCTATTGCACCGAGCATTACTGCCCATTTAGGATATTTATGGAATGGGTATGACAATTTGTGTTGCGAGGAATTTCCTTTACGCTTACTTTTAGTAGGCGTAGACTTACTTTTTCCGCTGATATTCTTTTTACTATTTGTCATACTAAATTTATGAAAAAAGGATAGGGTTGTCATTCTTTTCCAGACGACTACCCTATCCTTGATATCATTTTATATTAATCTTGTTCAAGTTTCAGAGTCTTTGTAGTCTGATCACAAACGTCAGTTGGACCCCAATATTGAATAGGACCTGGGTAAACATATTCTGTATTCTTAGCCCACTCGTCGCGCTTTGCTGCAAAAGCCTTAAATGGTTTGCCATCTAGCTCAACAAGTGCCTTACGGATAACAGGTTTCATTTCACCGTTACGCTTTTCCATATTCATCATCATTGTGATTGGAACACCACCGGCTTTCCAATCATTGGCATTTGATGTAGTATCCTTTACGATAGCCATGTAACCGGTTTTACCTGCTGCAACAAGTTGAGCTGCGCTAGTTCCGAGAGCATAGCAATAGTCAGCGTCGAAATTTGAAGGAGCTGCACAACGTCCTTCGTAACCGAAGAAGTGATGCTGAGCGGCAAACTTACCATCGAATTTACCTTCTTTAGCCCATTTTGCAAGAAGAACACCAACCATGTCGCTAAGAAGTTTTTCTGTTTCAATAAGAGAAACCTGAACATTTCCATGAGGGTCACGATCAAGACTAAGTTGTCTTGCAACGCCTTCAGGAAGAGTTTCGAATGTAGCTGCGTTTTCTTTTGAAAGATGAGCTATAATATATTTTCGCTGAGCCTCTTTATCCAAATCCTTGTAGTCTGCACCATGAGCTGCCAACAAATCATTCAGTTCCTGAATCAATCTACCGATAGCTGGAACAAATTCAATAAGACCTTCTGGAATAAGTACTACACCGAAGTTATTGCCTTGCTTTGCACGATATGCAACAACATTGGCGATATTCTCTACGACCTGATTAAGAGTCATATCCTTAGCCTCAATCTCCTCTGAAATCAAGCATATATTAGGTTGAGTCTCCAAAGCGCACTCAAGTGCGATATGAGAAGCAGAACGGCCCATCAATTTGATGAAGTGCCAATACTTACGTGCTGAGTTACAGTCACGCTCTATATTGCCGATAAGTTCAGAATATGTTTTAGTAGCTGTATCGAAACCGAAACTTGTTTCAATCTGCTCATTCTTAAGGTCACCATCAATAGTCTTAGGACAGCCAATAACCTGTACACCATATTTCTTAGCAGCATAATATTCAGCCAAGACGCAAGCGTTGGTATTTGAATCATCACCACCGATTATAACAATAGCGTTAATATCTAGTTCGCGGATAATTTTCAAGCCCTTTTCAAATTGGTCTTCCTCTTCTAATTTTGTACGACCAGAACCAATCATATCAAAACCACCAGTGTTACGATACTGGTTCAAGAATTCAGCTGTAATCTCAATATAGTTATGGTCAACAAGACCACCAGGACCCATTAGGAAACCGTAAAGACGGTTTTCAGAATTGAGATTCTTTACGGCATCGAACAAACCACTAATAACGTTGTGACCACCAGGAGCCTGACCACCTGAAAGAATAACACCAATGTTAATCTTCTTTTTGTCGGCATTCTCACCTGGAACAAACTCGATGAGAGGCATACCATAAGTGTTTGGGAACAACTTTTTGATTTCTTCCTGATTGTCAACACTCTTGGTAGAAGCACCTTCTTTAACTTTTACTGCACCTTGAAGAGCCTTAGGCAGCTTAGGCTGATATGCAGCTCTTTCTTTTTGCAATGCGCTAATTTCCATAATTACTTTTAGTTTTTATAAATCAACGAATAATTGAATTTTCAATAAGACACATGCAAAAATAAGACTTTTCCATGAAATAATGAAAGAAAAAATGATAAAACAGAAAATTAGGAACATTTTTTTGTTTTAAAGTATTGCTTTTCCTATTTTTTTTCTATCTTTGGCAAGTAAAAAACAATAATAAAGGAATAAATATGGCAAACAAGAGAAATTTAAAACGAACTATAAACTATATTTGTAGCGATTTATTTGCTGAAGCTATAGCAGCTTCTTTGTATGGCGAAAGACCTAATAAAGATAATGTAGATGCACTATTGACATCAATAATCATTATACATAATGACTTCATTAGTCGCGTTTCACACCCGGAACCAGGTATGAAAACAAAGGTATATTACAAAGCCATTATTGAGGATTTCAATAAACAAGCTAGTGAGATTGTAGACCAAATACAGAATCTTTAAATTCATAAAATGATAAACAAAATCTGTAATTGGATATTGTATAATAAAATGGGATGGACAAAGAATGTTACTGTTGACCACCCTGAAAAATTCATTATCTGCCTTGCTCCACATACTAGTAACTGGGACTTCCTAATAGGGCAGCTCTACACGCATGCAGAAAACTTGAATACAAATTTTCTTATGAAGAAAGAATGGTTCTTTTGGCCATTTGGTATAGCATTCCGCAAGTTGGGAGGAATCCCTGTCTGGAGATCTAAACATAACAGTATGACAGATAATTTAGCTGAGACTGCAATTAAGTCAAAGTCATTCAAGTTGTGCATAACACCAGAAGGAACTCGCTCACCTAATCCAGACTGGAAAAAGGGGTTTTATTTTATTGCACTAAAAGCCAATATTCCCATTCTTCTTTATGGTGTAGACTATGAAAAAAAGACGATTAGTTGTACGGAAGCATTTATTCCTACAGGTGATATAGATAAAGACATGCCGATGATCAAGGCATATTTCAAAAATTTCAAAGGCAAGAAGCCTAAGAATTTTGCATACTAATTACATTAAATTATGAATAAAATAATAGTTACTGTTTTCACACTTTGTTTATCTACATCAATAATGGCATTGCCACCAAATGATAAATTAGCCATACAAAGGGAAATTAGCAACTATTTTTTAAGATATGATAATAACAATAACTCTCTACCGGAACAAATAAGAATTCTAAATTTTGATATAGACGACAATGCTAAAACTATTAAGTTAGAAATTAGCAATTCTTTTGCCGCACAAGAACTTACGTTAAAATCGGTAAAGAAAATATATAAGAAGATTAGTAAGATCTTTCCTTCGCAATACGATCATTATAAAATGATTATAATATCTTGTGGCATGCCAATAGAGCAGCTAGCCACGGATGCTACGATTACGGATAATGAGAATAATAAGTTTTGGGGAGATATAGATTATCATGATGAACCTTGGGTTACAGATGCATCTAGACCATACAACATTACGCATGGACTCTACGACCGACACATATCTTTGTGGGCTAGTCACGGAAGATATTATGATAATGATAAGAATGTATGGAAATGGCAGCGTCCGAATCTGTTTGGAACAACTGAAGATTTGTTCACACAAACAATCGTTGTACCCTATCTAATCCCAATGCTCCAAAATGCAGGAGCATGTGTATTTACACCAAGGGAACGTGATTGGCAAAAAAATGAATACATTGTTGATAATGATATTTCAAAGGCTTCAAACTATCTTGAAGTCAATGTAAAGGGCGAATGGAAAAGCTGTGAAGGCAAAGGTTTCTCTTTTCATGACGGAACATATAATGATGGAGAGAATCCTTTTGAGCAGGGAACTGCCAGAACAATTAAGGCAACCAAAAGCAAAAATAAGTTTTCTCTAATTTCATATCAACCTACATTCGCTTCTTCTGGTAAATATGCAGTATATGTAAGCTATCAGACGATGGAAAATAGCGTCCCTGATGCTGAATATATAGTCTATCATAATGGAAGTGAAACCCATTTCAGAGTCAACCAGACTATGGGTGGCGGCACATGGGTATATTTGGGTACATTCGACTTTGCCTCAGGAAACAATCAATACAATCGTGTTGTAATCACTAACAATTCTCATAACCACGGAGTTGTAACAGCAGATGCTGTCAGATTCGGTGGCGGTATGGGAAATATAGAACGTGGTGGAAGCGTAAGCGGATTACCTCGTTGTTTAGAGGGGGCACGTTATTCTGCACAATGGGCAGGAGCTCCAACAACTGTTTATGACAGCAAAGACAACGGTAATGATTATGGCGATGACATAAATGTACGCCCATACATGACTAATTGGCTTGCCGGTGGTTCTTGTTATGTTCCTACTATCGAGGGGAAAAAAGTTCCAATAGAATTATCTTTGGCTGTACATAGCGATGCTGGATATGACAAAATTGGGAATGACATTATCGGTTCACTAGCTGTTTGCACAACAAACTTTAACGAAGGCAGACTTAATTCTGGAGTTTCCAGAATGTCATCATATGATTTCGCGAAGACTTTACTTGACGGGTTTGATCGAGATTTAGGAGATTTTGCAGGTAAATGGAGTCGTAGATATTTATGGGATAAAAATTATTCTGAGACAAGAAATCCAGAAGTTCCTTCAGCTATTATCGAAACGTTATCCCATCAGAGTTTTCCTGATATGAAATTAGGACAGAATCCTAATTTCAGGTTTTGCATGGCCAGATCATTGTATAAATCAATTGTTAGATATATCAATAATGCTCATGGAAAACCAACTGTTATTCAGCCACTTGCACCTAATATGTTCAAGATTGAGTTTACTGATAATAATGATGTCAAATTGTCGTGGAAAGCTACAGATGATAAATTAGAACCTTCTGCCTACCCTACAGCTTATAATGTATATACAGCTATCGGTGGATTAGATTTCGACAACGGTTCATTGGTCACTAAGAACTACGCAATTCTGCATATACTACCTGGCATACAATATAATTTCAAGGTAACAGCTGTTAATCGTGGTGGCGAGAGTTTCCCAACAGAAGTGTTGTCAGCTCTTTATCAACCATCAGCAACTAAAACTGTACTTGTCGTTAATGGTTTCGACCGTCTTTCGTCTCCTGCTATCATTGATAATGATAGTATTCAAGGCTTCGACTTTAACAAAGATCCTGGTGTATCTTATGGTCTTACTGCAGGCTGGAACGGCAAACAAGTATGTTTTGACAAAAAGAAGATTGGTATAGAAGGTCCTGGTGGATTAGGATATTGTGGTGATGAACTAGCAGGTAATTTCATTGCAGGCAATGACTTTGATTATGTCAAAGAACATACTGAGGCAATCGCTTCAGCAGGCAAATATAATGTAGTAAGTTGTTCAGCGCATGCAATAGAAAGAGGTGACATCAAACTATCAAACTATAATGCAATTGACTTGATACTTGGACTCCAGAAAAATGATATGAATTCTTTGAAGTATTACAAGACATTTACTCCTGAAATGCAAAATGCTCTACAGACCTACACACGTAATCACGGTAATATTATCGTCAGTGGTAGTTATATTGCAAGTGATATGACAACAGACAGTGAAAAAATGTTCTTGAAAAATATATTGAAGGTAACAACGACTGAATCCGATTCTGCCAATAGTAATTTACAGATTAACGGACTGGGTAAACAGTTCTATTTATTCAGGTCACTTAACGAAGCGCATTATGCAGCAACAGCGTCTGACGAAATCACGCCTATTGCAGGAGCTATATGTGCAATGCAATACAATAACGGTAGCGGTGCTGCAGTTGGTTATCAAGGTAAAGACTATAATAGCTTTGCCGTTGGTTTTCCTTTGGAGTGCATAACTTCAACTAAAGAGCGCAACGATATCATCAGAGGTATTCTAAACTATGTGATGCCTGATACCGTAAAATCAAAGTAAACAAGATATTAAATATATGTTTAATCTTTAAATAAATAAAACCATGTATAAAATTCAAGCTAATCAGTCTGGTACACGTTCAATAGAAATTACTGACCAGCATTTGGAAACAATAGACAAATATCAGTTAATGCGTAATCTTATCGACAGTACTGGAATAATCGATGAGCCTGTGCTTGATAAACTGAGATTTAACGTGCGCTCACTTCTTGAAAGTGAAAACGGCAACGACAAGAATCTTCTTGATTTATGCCTTGACGTTATCTACAACAATAATATGAAGGCAGTAGGACTGCACAATTTCGTATTGCTGTATGTTGACTGGAAGAGCAGACACAAAGATTCCGAAGTGGAGAGTCCACAGGAAGCATAGTAAACAATATGGCTTGACATGTTTCGGCATGTCAAGCATAAAATTATAATATAAGATTGAATTCAGAACAATACAAATTGACAGATTTTCTTCCAACTACAAAGAAAGAGTGTGAACTCCGTGGTTGGGACGAACTTGATGTTATTTTATTTTCGGGTGATGCGTATGTCGACCATCCATCCTTTGGTGTAGCAGTTATCGGCAGAGCTCTTGAAGCAGCAGGTTATCGTGTAGCTATCGTTCCACAACCTGACTGGCATGGAGATTTCAGAGATTTCAAGAAATTAGGACGTCCAAAACTGTTTTTCGGTATTTCACCGGGATGCATGGACTCTATGGTAAACAAATATACAGCCAATAAGCGATTACGCTCTATTGATGAGTATAGTCCGGACGGTCGCCATGACTGCCGTCCTGATTATCCTACTATTGTATATTCACAAATATTAAAGAAGTTATATCCCGACATACCAGTCATTCTTGGAGGAATAGAGGCATCAATGCGTCGCCTCACCCATTATGACTATTGGCAAGACAAACTGCGCCGTTGCATTCTCTGTGACAGTGGCGCAGATATGATATTATATGGTTCGGGCACGAAATCCATTATTCAGATAAGCAAAGATATTGAATCTGGCATGTCTGTAAATGAAATGCACAACATTCCCCAGACTGTCTATCTCGCAAAAGAGGGCGACATCAATGGCGGAATAAAAGACGACGACATCATTCTCCACTCTCATGAGGAGTGTCTTGCAAACAAGAAAGCAGAGGCTGAAAATTATAGACATATAGAGGAAGAATCAAACAAGATTCATGCACAAAGATTGCTTCAGCAGACTGGTAAGGTCTTTGCTGTGGTAAATCCTCCCTATCCCACTATGACAACTGAGGAACTTGATGCATCTTTTGATTTGCCATACACCCGACAGCCACATCCTAAATACAAAGGCAAGAAGATACCGGCTTTCGAGATGATAAAGTTCTCTATCAACATGCATCATGGCTGTTTTGGTGGTTGTGCTTTTTGTACGATATCAGCCCATCAGGGTAAATTCGTTGTATGCAGAAGTAAAGAAAGCATTTTGCGTGAAGCAAAGAAGATTATCAGTATGCCAGACTTTAAGGGATATCTTTCCGACCTCGGAGGACCATCCGCCAATATGTATGGTATGCATGGTAAGAATCATAAGGCTTGTGAACATTGCAAACGTCCTTCTTGCATCAATCCCCAGGTGTGTCCTAATCTTGATACCGACCACACAAGTCTGCTCGATATCTATCATGCCGTAGACGCTTTACCTGGAATAAAGAAAAGTTTTATAGGAAGTGGCGTTCGCTATGACCTGCTTTTACATAAAGGAAAAGATGAAAAAGCCAATGCTTCTGCACGTGAATATACACGTGAACTGATAGAACACCACGTAAGTGGACGACTGAAAGTTGCTCCAGAACATACTCAGGACAATGTACTGAGCCTTATGCGCAAACCTTCTTTCAACCAGTTCTATGAATTCAAGAAGATATTCGACCGCATAAACAATGAAGCTGGACTGAAACAGCAGATTATCCCCTATTTCATTAGTTCCCATCCGGGATGCAATGAAGAGGATATGGCAGAGTTGGCTGTACTGACAAAGGATCTTGATTTTCATTTGGAACAGGTACAGGATTTTACCCCTACTCCAATGACAATTTCCACGGAGACATGGTACACTGGCTACGATCCATATACATTGGAACCAGTATTCAGTGCCAAGACTCCAAGAGAGAAGCTCGCACAACGCCAGTTCTTCTTCTGGTATAAACCTGAGGAAAGAAGGAATATAGAACAGGAATTGCGTCGTATCGGCAGAGATGATCTTATAAAGAAGCTATATCCTAGCGGTCCTGCACGCACAGAAAAATTCCGTTCTGATGTTGACAGAAACAATCGCAAACCCGCCCGCAGTCGCAATTCAAAATATGAAGACCGTCCTGTAGGCAGTACATACGATAATCCTGGTGTTGGCTCTTATGGCAAAACTTCAAAAACAAAAAGCTATAAAGGTAAGAGCAATAAGAGCTTTAATCCTAACTTCAGTAATAATAACCATCACAAATAATGTTTTTACATCATCATTTCTAGGTAATTTTATCGCAAATAAATAAATGTTTGTTTATATTGCACTTATTTTTAGTACTTTTGCAAATAGAAAATAGCAGGTATAAAATATGAAGTTATCAGATTTAAAAACCGGAGAACATGGTGTTATTGTAAAAGTAACAGGTCATGGAGGTTTCCGAAAGCGCATCGTTGAAATGGGCTTTATCAAGGGAAAGAAGGTCGATGTGTTGTTAAATGCACCTCTTCAGGATCCAGTGAAATACAAGATTATGGGCTACGAGGTATCTTTACGTCGTACTGAAGCTGAAATGATTGAGGTGATTTCTGAATCTGAAGCCAAGGAAATGGGCAAAATTTCAAAGTATGAACATCAAACTGCTGAAATTATTGACAGCACAGACATTGACGAACAGCCACTCACCGAGGAACAGTTGGAAGAAGCTGCTATAAAGCGCAGGCATACTATTAATGTTGCTTTGGTAGGCAATCCAAACTGTGGCAAGACGTCACTGTTTAATTTTGCTTCAGGAGCTCATGAGCGTGTAGGCAACTATTCCGGTGTAACAGTTGATGCAAAGGTTGGTTACACGGAATTTGAAGGTTATGATTTTAATCTAGTAGACCTTCCCGGAACTTATAGCCTTTCAGCCTACTCCCCAGAAGAACTATATGTTCGCAAGCAGATTATAGAAAAAACTCCTGATGTTATTATAAACGTTATTGACGCAAGTAATCTTGAGCGTAACCTTTATCTCACTACGCAACTCATTGATATGCACCTTCGTATGGTGTGTGCGTTAAATATGTTTGACGAGACTCAGAAACGTGGAGATAATGTTGATTACAACAAACTTTCTGAACTTTTCGGTGTTCCAATGGTTCCTACCGTCTTTAAGGACGGAAGCGGAGTTAATGAAATGTTTCATCAGATAATTGAATTGTATGAAAGCAATGAGGATGATAAGCCGCATTTCCGCCATATACACATCAATCACGGACACGAAATAGAAAACGGAATAAGCCACATACAGGAATATCTTAAGAAAGATGATGCCTTGCGCCAGAGATATTCCACACGTTACTTGGCAATAAAACTTCTTGAAAACGATTCTGAAGCAGAAAAGAAAATAAAGACTCTCCCTACATCAGATGCCATATTGAAGGCTCGTGATGCAGCCGCTCAGAGAGTTCTGGATGAAACCGGAGACGACAGTGAAACAGCTGTTATGGATGCAAAATACGGTTTTATTCATGGAGCACTTCAAGAAGCAGAATACGAGACTGGAAAGAAAAAAGATACCTATCAGATGACTCATTATCTTGATAACATCATCACGAATAAGTATCTTGGATTTCCTATTTTTATCCTCATGCTGTTCATCATGTTCACAGCGACATTCATAATAGGTCAATATCCAATGGATGCTATTGAGACTTGTGTATCATGGTTGGGAGAATTAATAACAAATATTATTCCCGACGGACCTGTAAAGGCGATGCTTGTAGACGGAATTATCGGTGGTGTAGGAGCCGTTATCGTTTTCTTGCCACAGATTCTCATTCTATATTTCTTCATCAGTTTCATGGAAGATTCTGGATATATGGCACGCGCAGCATTCATCATGGATAAGATAATGCACAAGATGGGACTTCACGGTAAGTCATTCATCCCTCTTATAATGGGATTTGGATGTAATGTACCAGCTGTAATGGCAACAAGAACCATAGAGAGCAAGCGTTCACGCCTCATAACAATGCTTATCATCCCTATGATGAGCTGTTCAGCCCGCTTGCCTATTTATGTAATGATAACCGGAACATTCTTCGCCCTTAAATATCGTTCACTTATAATGTTGTCATTATATGTTATCGGCATCTTGATGGCTGTTATAATGAGTCGTATTTTTAGTTCGTTCCTTGTAAAGGGAGAAGATACACCATTTGTAATGGAACTTCCCCCCTACCGCTTCCCTACTTGGAAAGCCATAGGCAGACACACTTGGGAGAAAGGTAAACAGTATCTTAAGAAAATGGGTGGCATAATTCTTGTTGCTAGTATCATCGTATGGGCATTGGGATATTTCCCTCATGACGAGAAACTGTCAAAGCAGCAGCAACAGGAACAGAGTTATATAGGAATGATTGGAAAGACTATCGAACCAGTTTTCAGACCTATGGGCTTTGACTGGAAACTTGATGTCGGACTTGTTGCCGGTGTTGGAGCTAAAGAAATTGTAGCAAGTACGCTCGGCGTACTGTATAGCAATGACGAGAGCGTAGCAGGCAATTCAGATTCTAGCAGCAAATATAAAGCATTGCATCGCCAGATGACATCAGACATCGCCAGAGTACATAACATAAACTATGAAGAAGCTCAACCAATCGCGACACTTACAGCCTATTGCTTCTTGTTATTTGTGTTACTCTATTTCCCTTGTATAGCAACAATAGCAGCAATAAAGGGAGAAACAGGAAGTTGGAAGTGGGCTTTGTTTGCAGCTGGCTACACCACCTTTCTTGCATGGACGGTAAGCACGTTAGTATTCCAGATAGGAATGATTTTTATATAGAAACATAATATGCAAAACTTGAAGTTGTCAATATTATCATTATTAATGCTGTCAATGCCTTTTCAGGCAATGTCACAGCGCAATGAGATATTAGATGATAATATCGCGTCACTCCAGGTGATGAATGGTAACGACTGGCAAAGTCTGCTACCTATCGTCACCCTCAACAGCAGTGATGTAGTAAATATCCGTTTCGACGACTTCAATCAGCAATATCATAGATATACCTATAAGATTGAGCATTGCGAATCAGATTGGTCTGTTTCCAATCAACTGTTTGCTAGTGATTATGCCACTGGATTTTCAGAAGGAATTCCAATAGAAGACATTTCTCAGTCGGTAAACACGAATGTTGAATACAGCCATCTCGCATTCTCAATACCCAACGAAAGATGCAATATAAAGTTGAGTGGCAACTATAAGGTCACTGTTGTGGACGAAGACGACAACAATCGCATTATCCTTGTTGCACACTTTATGGTTGCCGAACCGCTTGTGAATATTGGTATGACGTATAGAACCAATACTGATATAGACATAAACAGCACACATCAGCAGGTTGATATGTCACTATCATATAACAACATTACTGTTTCAAATCCTGATACACAGATAAAGACCATAGTAATGCAGAATGGTCGTTGGGACAACGCCCGCATAAATGCCCGACCCGACAATATTATGCCAAACGGAATGCAATGGAAACATTGCAAGGATTATATCTTTGATGCAGGAAACGAATATAGAAAGTTTGAAATACTTGATGTCTCGCATCCTACTATGGGCATTGAGACAACAGATTGGGACGGAAAAAACTACAATGCATATATCTGGCGTGATGAACCACGCATAAACTATGTATATGATGAAGATGCAAACGGTGCGTATTGCATAAGAAATAGCGATAACAACGAAAACGATCGTCTTTCTCAATACGTGATAACCCACTTCACATTGAAGACTGCTCCTACAAACAATGACATATACATTGAAGGAGCATTCACAAATAATAGTTTTCTGCAAAAATATAAGATGACATATAATCCTTCTACAGAACTTTATGAAGCCTCTATATTATTGAAACAGGGATATTATTCATATAAATATCTGGAGATAGACAACAACGGAAAAGCTCATGATTTGCAATCAGAAGGTAACTTTTTCCAGACAGAGAACGCATATCAGTGCTTGGTATATTATAGGGGAAACGGAGAACGAACAGATAGACTAGTTGGTTTCAGTAATCTTAAGCAACAATGAATTTAGAAATCTGATACAATACAAAAAAGGATTGAATTCACACTTGGCAAATCCAATCCTTTGAGCTATTGCTTATAGGAAAATCTTATTTAAAGAATCTCTTGTATAGACCAGCGAAACCTGCTGCATGACGAGCCTCGTCCTTAGCCATTTCGTGGATAGTGTCGTGAAGAGTATCGTTACCTTCAGCCTTTGCCATCTTAGCGAATTCAAACTTTTCAGCGCATGCACCCTTCTCTGCAGAGATACGAGCTTCAAGGTTAGCCTTTGTATCAGCCAAAACCTCACCTAGAAGTTCAGCATAGCGACTTGCGTGATTAGCCTCTTCATAAGCATAGTGTTCAAAAGCTCTTGCAATTTCTGGATAGCCTTCACGATCAGCCTGTCGAGCCATCGCAAGATACATACCCACCTCGCTACACTCACCAGCGAATGTTTCCTTACAATGCTGAATTAGTTCCTTTGATACACCCTCTTTATAAGCAGCACCTAGGTAATGAACTGTAGCGAAAGTCAAATCATCGTCAACAGATTCCATTTCTTTAAACTTGCTCTTGTCAGCTTTACAGATTGGACATTGGTCTGGAGCTTCAGTACCTTCATAGATGTAACCACAAACAGTACAAATAAATTTCTTTTTCATAATCTTTTTGTTATTTAGTTTATTACTAATTGTTATTTTTTTTGTAATGCAAAGATAGAATAAAAACATCCAACTTACAAAAATAACCCAATAGAATTTATGAATGCCGAAATAAGATTTATCTATTTGCCTTCAAATCTTTATTCTCATTATCTCATTTATGTCCGATATATAGTTACCACTTCGGTGTTCACTTTTTGAATGCCATGTCTCCTTATCATGTCCTTCCACGGCTAGTTTAATACTTTTCAGTCCATAGCGATGGTTAAGTTTGTCTATTGTATTCATAAGCATAAATCTTTGCGGACGATTTTTTATCTCATCAAATAGATTTTGTTGAATGGCTGTATCTTCTGTTATATCACTTAATACCACTCCCGCTTTCTTGTAGCATATACCTTTTATATATATGTCGTCAACAATCTGCAATGCAGCCTTTGTTATCTCTATGGTGTCAGAAGTTGGGACAGGCAATGTCCGTGTCAACCCATTTTTGTATTGCTGTAAGTCGTCACGGAAACGATTACTCATAATAAACACTGTTACTGCACTCGCTACAGAATGTTGCCCACGCAGTTTGTTTGCGCTGCTTGCTGCAAAATTTGCCACTGCCGACCTTAGTGGATTTATGTCTGTAACGTTTTCACCAAAGCTTCTGCTTGTGCATATTGATTGTTTATTTGCTATCTCTGATGTGTCAATACATGAAATTCCATTTAGTTCTTTCCATGTTTGCACCATAGGAGTACTGAATCTGCTTTTAACCCATCCCTCTTTCTTCTCTGCCAGTTCCAAAGGAGTGTGCACACCATAGTATTCCAGCTTAGGCAATGTTCGTCTGCCTATCCCCCATACGTCAGAAAGTTCCATCATTGAAAGAGCTTTTCTTCGTTTCTCGTCTGTGTCTATCATGCAAACGGAATTATATCCCTTATAATTCTTGGCAAACTTGCTCCCCATTTTTGCTAAAGTCCTTGATTGCGCTATCCCCACTGACACAGGAATGTCTGTGTATAGTTTCACTTTTTCAACGACCATTCTCATATAATCTTCCAGATTATACAGTTTCTCGTAACCATCCAGAAAGCAGAAACTCTCGTCAATACTGTAATTCTCTACATGGTTGACAAATGAGCGAAGAATATTTGTCACTCTCCTGGACATTGCAGAATACAGATACATATTCGTTGAAAATATAGCAACCTTGTTATACTTTACAATATCACGTACCTTGTATATAGGATCACCACGATGCAGCCCTACCGCCTTAGCCTCTGGAGTCAAGGCGATGATGCATCCGTCATTGGATGACAATACGCAAACAGGTTTGCCGTCCAATCCCGGATGAAATGCTTTCTCTACAGAACAGAAAAAAGAATTGCAGTCAACAAGTGCGATCATATATTTAATATTTCGGTTTACTTATTATATATGTAACAACACCCCACACGCTGAATGAATCATCTTCATTCAACTTTATATTTGGATATTCAGGATTAGCAGGCACGAGCCATCTCTTCCCTGCAATCTCCTTAACACGCTTCACGGTATATTCCCCATTCAGTTCACAAACAGCAATCTGTTTTTCTGTTGGTTGTCTGTTACTCTTGTCAACAATCAGAATATCGCCATCGTTAACTCCAGCATCAATCATCGAGTTTCCTGTCACTCTTATCAAGTAAGAAGAATTAGGATTAGGGCAAAGCATCTTAAGCAGTTCAATGTCCTGAGCCATTTCGTCATTATTGAGCGGAATAGGGAAACCTGCCACAATCTTCACGTCAAAGAAAGGAACAGAAAGAGGCTTTACCCTATTTGCCGATATCACCTCGCCCAGACTATTAATCTTGGTTTCGTCAGCAGCAGTTTGTTGTGCCTGTAAAATACAGTCACGTATAAACTCCGTTTTATTATCGTGAGCATCAATAAAATCAGCCACATCTTTATCCGCCCGAAACGCATATAGTTTGTTATTACCTTTCGGTCTACCGGCTCCTTCACGTCTGCCCCCACGTTTATCTTTCTTTTCTTCGTTCATCGTTCATACAATTAACACCACAAAGATACAAAGATATTTTGATTTCCGTTATACAGTTTTCAAATAATGTGTGATTAGTATTTATTTACGTGAGAAATAATAATGTGATAGTACTACAAATAAATATCACAAGCAAGACAAGAGCACTAGAGCCATGGAGCGTGGTTTCCGTAATCCTTATTCATGTCAAAGAACGCTTCTGCTATCGAGCTTGCTTGAATGGTTATGCCGAGTGCCGCTGAATATTCTACAAAGATTCTGCAAA
>JAGPKZ010000034.1 GCA_018053665.1 Prevotella sp. | reverse complement strand
GTCGTGAAATCAACAATCTCATCATTGATAAGGCCGTCATATCCACGATATACAGCCTTAATATTGAAACCATTATAAATTCCAGCACGCGTAACCGCACGAATAGCAGCATTCATACCAGGAGCATCACCACCGGAAGTAAGAATTCCTATTGTTTTAATTTTTGCCATAATCAATTTTTTTACCTTATTTATTGTTATTCTTGATAAGTTTTATATTCTCGTATTTATGAATTCACTAACATTAATACAACAAAGCCTACAGCTGTTCCAAGCACGCATTTCCATCCTACATTCCTGAAATACCAACCAATATGCATACGTTCCATTTTCAACAAGGCGACACCACTCATACTGCCTATTGCGAGTACATTTCCTCCACTCATCACGCAAAATGCTATCACCTTATAATATATATTGTTCATTTCTACATTCTGTTTTATTTGGATAAAACTCATTGCCGTTGCAAATGTATCCAAGACAGAACTAACAACACCTGCTATTACACCATATATCCATACACTATTTATGTTCTCCTGCAGGAAATTCCACAGCAATTTCATTGCACCAGTTTCTTTAACGACGCCAAGGGCAAGCATTACACCCATAACATAAAGCATCATCTGGATAACTCCATACTGCAAAACACGTGGCGTACGACGTTGTATCATTTGATCTGCATTCATCAATTTATGATTGAAGATCTCATTAACTATCCATAAAATCGAGAGAACACATAATGCACCAAGGAAAGGACTCAATTTTGTTATATTATGAAACGTTGGAATAAACCAAAGTCCACCTATCCCAACAAAAAGCATCAGCAAGCGCTGCCAAGTATTAAGATTTGTATCATCTCCTCGATATGGCATTACCCCCCATTCAGTATCCAACCTGCTAGGAAGCATGCGACCAAGCATCCAAGTTGGCAATGCCCAAGCTATAATACAAGGTATTATAAGAGACATTGAAAAATCTGTAGCACTTACAGCTCCGATGTTCCATAGCACTAATCCTTCAGGATTACCTATCACGGTTAAAGCTCCGCCTGTGTTTGCCGCAATAACTATAGCTGAACCAAATATCATCCTCTGACGACGACTGGGAACAACTTCATGCATCATTGTAAGCATCATCACTGTTGTAGTGAGGTTATCAAGATTAGCTGAAATCAAAAACGTAATAACTCCCAACGTCCAAAGCATTCTCTTACTGTTTCTTGTTTTAAGTAATTGAGAAAGAAAATCAAAGCATCCATTGTTATTCAATATTTCTACAATAGTCATCGTTGACAACAAGAACAGGACTATTTCGGCAGCCTCACCTACATAAGGAAGAAAAATACGTTTAGCTATGAATTGTTTTACCACAACACTAGAAGAAACAGCACTATCTAAGAAGCTTGCATATTCACTATAATGCTGACTCATTACGAAATCAGTGCCATAGCAAATATAAAGTACCCACCCTACAGTACCAGCGAAAATAGCAATAGCAGCTTTATTCACATTGGTAATTTTTTCTGTAGCGATGAGCAAAAAACTCAGCAGGATTATAGCGACTATTATTAGCGTCATAGTTTATTTTATTTAGTCGCAAAGTTAACAATTATTCTGAAACATTCAAACATGATATTAGTTTTTTATATTGGTTTAACGATAAAGTGTAAGATTGTAACCACATTGAACAATGTTTTGCAAAGTATAGGTTACAAAGAGCGGCCACTATGCAAATACATGGTGACCGTTCAAAATATAAAGTGACAATATGCTTCATATATTTTTCAACTCCTCATATATCCTTTGTACAGGAAATCCCATTACATTAAAGTAACTACCCTTTATAGATGTAACTCCTATATATCCTATCCATTCCTGAATACCATAAGAACCAGCCTTATCATACGGCTTAAAAGTTGAGATATAATAATTAATCTCTTTATCTTCTAATTCTTTAAACGTAACTTCTGTTGTAACCTTGAAACTCCGCTGTTTAGATGTCGTAGTAAAACTGACACCAGTAATAACTTTGTGCGTACGTCCACTAATCATACGCAACATTCTAAAAGCATCATCTTTATCTTTAGGTTTACCTAAAATCTCATCATCTACAACAACTACAGTATCCGCAGTAATAATCAATTCATCTTCTTTTATATCTTGCAGATAAGCAGAAGACTTAAGCCTTGACAAATACAGAGATACATCATCTACCGGAGTTGATTCTGGGTAAGACTCATCAATACCATCCTTTACAAAAACTTTAAAGGGAATATTCAATCCAGAAAGTAATTCCTTACGACGTGGAGAATTACTAGCAAGTATTATTTTATAATCCATAATATATATTTACCATCCGAAAGCCTTCGCATCGCTAAGCCATTTACCATTAGCACGAAGCACTTGTTCTATTATATCACGCCCACAACCATACCCTCCGTTACGAGAACTTATATAGGCACTGATATTCTTAATATCATAAGATGCATCTGCAGGGCAACAAGGACAACCACAGCGACGCATAACCTCATAGTCTGGAATATCATCACCTACATAAATCACTTCTGCATCTTTAAGATTGTATTTTTTAAGGAATTCATCATAAACAGTAACCTTAACAGCGCAGTTCATATAGATATCCTCAACTCCAAGATGTTTATAGCGCAATCTCACAGCCTCTGTATTTCCACCTGTAAGGATAGCTATTTTTATTCCCATTTTAACAGCTAACTGTATGGCATATCCATCCTTAATATTGACAGTGCGCAAAGGTTCCCCATCATGCGACAGAATGATAGTCTCGGCAGACAACACTCCATCGACATCAAACACGATAGCTTTAACCTTACTTAAATCATAGTTTATCATAGGTCTGTATTTTTATTTATTGCCGTATAATGAATTGCTTTACTCATCATATCATAGATCTTCTGATTCAAAGGAAATTCATTAAGTAATTGCATCTGACGGCTAATGACATTTTCATCATACCTCACAGCAGGACCAGTTTGAGCATCCTTCGGTTTCACATCATGTACCTTCTTAGCCGTTTCGTCAATCAAAGGCAACATAACATCAAAAGGTATTCCATTTTTATTCAATATCTCTGACGAAATTTCATAACAGTGATTAGCAAAATTACAGGCAAACACTGCTGCTAGATGCAGATACTTTCTGTTTTCTGAGGAAAGTTCATATATCCGATTTGATATAGCGCCACATACATCTTCAAGAACAGATTTAGTAAATTCGTCAGAAGTCTCTATAAAACAAGGTATTACTTTAAAATCAACAATGCGTTGCTTTGAGAATGTCTGCATCGGATAAAGCACTCCGTAATGTTCTGCATGCCCCTTGAATATCTTCATTGACAAACTGCCAGCAGTATGAAAGAAGTATTTGTCATATTTATTTTTACATAGTGACGGAATTATCTTTTCTATTGCGTCATCCTTCAAAGCCACGATATATAAATCAGCATCGTCACTTATATTATCAATATTGTCTACTGCGCAAGCCCCAATTCTATCAGCCAAAGACTCAGCATTAGAAATCGTACGACTATAAACTTGAACGACTTTATTCCCTGAATTAAATAAAGCCACTCCTATATTTGTAGCCAAGTTTCCTGAGCCAATCAATGAAATTTTCATTTTAGCCTCTTAATTTTCATGTCCATAATCACCAAGCCCTTATCCGTACAAAAGCCACGCATAAACAAGAACATCACATTATATAATATGTGTTGCATACTATAAATTTTATACAACTTATTATCCATCACATATTCCATTGTTGCGGTACTGAAACGTTCAACCAACCCATAATCGATATCATCACGAAAATACCCATCTCTAACACCACGTACAAAAAACTTCTGTGACTTGTGCCTGCGTAATTCGTGCTGTTTATTAAGATAACTAACTATTTTAGAATACTTGTGTAATTCTACAAAGAACAAAGGATTTATCATACGAACTCTCTCCATTTGAACCTTATAAAACTCCACAAGAATATCCATTACATCTGGCGTCTTTTCTTGTTGAAATTTCTCCATATGATTCTCACATAAACATTCAGACATCTTTATGCCTTCAAGTAAAAGATTTTCCTTTTTGTTATATATTTCGTAGAGTGTACGTTTTGATATGACCAGTTTCTTCGCAATATCATCCATTTTGACACGCTTAATTCCATTAACATAGAATTCCTGCATAGCTAAATTCAGAATGCGGTCTTTCAACTGTTCCCGATACTCCGTTTGAACATTAATTTTATGCATAAGCAACCTTTTACAATAATGGGTTTATATATTATTTTGCAAAGTTACAAAAAATAACAAAAAACTCGCACTCATTTAAAGGTTTTTTACTAACTTTGCAAATGTTAGAATGAAAATTTTAAGTAGAGAATTGAACTTTAATTACTAGAAAATGGTAAAGATTAAGAAGGAAGCTGCTCTGGAGTATCATGAGAATGGACGTCCGGGCAAAATTGAAGTAAAACCAACTAAGCCATATCACACACAAACTGATTTGAGTTTAGCTTATTCACCTGGTGTTGCATATCCATGTCTTGAGATTCAATCTGATCCGGACAGTGTATACAAGTATACTGATAAGGGCAATCTTGTTGCCGTTATCAGTAATGGAACTGCCGTTCTTGGTCTTGGAGATATAGGCGCTATGAGTGGCAAACCAGTAATGGAAGGTAAAGGACTGCTATTCAAAATCTATGGTGGTATTGATGTATTCGACATCGAAGTAGCAGAAAAGGACCCAGAAAAGTTCTGTGAAACTGTAGAAAAGATTGCACCAACTTTTGGTGGTATAAATCTTGAGGATATAAAAGCTCCTGAATGTTTCTATATTGAGGAACGATTAAAGAAGACTCTAGACATCCCTGTAATGCATGATGACCAGCATGGAACAGCTATCATATCTTCTGCAGGACTCCTAAACGCTCTTGAAGTTACTGGAAAAAACATCAGTAAAGTCAAGATTGTAGTAAATGGTGCAGGTGCTGCTGCTATAAGTTGCACAAAACTATATGTAGCACTTGGAGCAAAAGTTGAGAATATCACGATGCTCGACTCTAAGGGAGTAATAACAAAAGACAGAGAAAGACTTACTCCACAGAAAGCATTGTTCGCTACTAGCCGCAAAGACGTTAATACTTTGGAAGAGGCTATGAAAGGTGCTGATGTATTCTTGGGACTTAGCAAGGGTGACATTCTCACACAGGACATGATTCGTTCTATGGCAAAAGATCCTATCGTATTTGCACTTGCCAATCCTGTTCCAGAAATTTCATACGAAGAAGCTATGGCTAGTCGTCCTGACGTGTTGATGAGTACAGGACGTAGCGACTATCCTAACCAGATAAATAATGTAATTGGATTCCCATATATTTTCCGCGGAGCTCTTGATGTACATGCTAGAGCTATCAACGAAGAAATGAAACTTGCAGCAGTAAAAGCTATTGCCAATTTAGCAAAGCAACCTGTTCCTGATGTTGTCAATGACGTATATCATGTCAGCGACCTTACATTCGGTCCTAAATATTTCATTCCGAAACCTGTCGACCCACGACTTATCACTGAAGTTAGTGCCGCCGTTGCAAAGGCAGCCATAGAAAGTGGTGTAGCACGTAAGACAATTACAGATTGGGAAACATATAAGAAAAAATTGCGCCAGCTTATTGGACAAGAGACTGCACTTACTAGCAAGCTTCACGACACAGCTCGTCTACATCCACAGAAGGTTGTGTTTGCCGAAGGTGGACACCCAACTATGATGAAGGCTGCCGTTCAAGCAAAGCAGGAAGGTATATGCAATCCAATACTTCTTGGTAATCCAGACCGCCTCACTCGTCTTGCCACTCGTTTGAAACTAGACCTTAGCGGTGTAGAGATAATAGATATGCGAGCAGACCAAGAACAAGGTCGTCGCGCTACATTCGCTAAACATCTTACAGAAAAGCGTTCTCGCCAAGGTTATACATTCGATGAATCATACGATAAGATGTATGAACGCAATTACTTCGGTATGAGTTTGGTTGAAAACGGCTATGCAGATGCTTTTATCACAGGTCTATACACAAAGTATAGCAACACGATAAAGGTTGCAAAGGAAGTTATAGGAGTCAGACCAGAGTTCAAAACCTTTGGAACTATGCATATTCTGAACACACAGAAGGGCACATTTTATATTGCAGATACACTTATCAACAGACATCCTGACGAGAATATCCTTACAGACATTGCAAAACTAAGCGCACATACTGTGAAATTCTTCAATGAGGAACCAGTTATCGCTATGCTAAGCTATTCAAACTTCGGTACAGACGAAAAGGGAAGCCCAGTTAAAGTACATTCTGCCGTAAAGCAGATGCAGGATTTATATCCTGAGCTAGCCATCGACGGAGAGATGCAAGTTAACTTTGCTCTAAACAGAGAATTGCGTGACGACAAGTATCCATTTAGCCGTCTAAAAGGCAAGGATGTCAACACACTTGTATTCCCTAACATGAGTAGTGCTAACTGTAGTTACAAACTTCTTCAGGCATTAGATCCTGATTGCGAGATTATAGGCCCTATCCAGATGGGATTGAACAAGGCTATACATTTCACTGACTTTGAAAGTTCGGTAAACGATGTTGTAAATATTACGGCAGTTGCAGTAATTGATGCATACGTTGAAAAGCTAAAGAACAGCAAATAATACGATAAAGTCAAAATATAAAAAAACAAGGATGAAGTAAAATACTTCATCCTTGTTTTTTTTATATAAAATTTATTCGGATAAACAATATTGTATGACTATTAGTCAACTAGAGTAGATGCCCTTACCCTACTCAAAGTTTCAGGAGTCATTTGAAGATAACTAGCAATAAATAATAAAGGAGCACGCAAAACAACTTGTGGCATCAACTTGCACATTTTCTTATATCTGTCACCAGCGGTCTCAAATCTAACTAAGTCTGCATGAACCTGAGAAAAAATCAAACTTTCCTCAAGTATCTTTCTATAAAGAATCTGAATATTAACATTATGAAGAGCTACACTTTCCAAACGATGCTTAGGAAGAGCATAAACCATACTAGTTTCCAAGGCTTCAACTTTCAAATGCGAAGGAGTCTCCTTAAAAAGGCTCTCTATACACATAAAAATTGTGCGGTCTTCACCAAGATGTTCAGTAACTTCCTTGCCATTCTTAAAATAGAACTGACGCACAAGTCCTTTATCAATATAGTAGATATTCTCACAAATGTCACCATCTTTGAGAATTATTTCACCTTTAGCGAATTTCATCGGAACAAGAATACTTTCCAAAGTATCAAGTTCTTCATGTGTCATCGTGCTATACTTTCGTGCTAATTCACGTGCAATATCGCGTGGCGTATTTGCTGGTTCTTTCATAAAAGTCTCCTCCAAATTTTAGTTATCTTCCAAGTATCATATTAAAAATTAATCAAGTTTAAGGACAGCTAAGAAAGCCTTCTGTGGAACTTGCACATTTCCAACCTGCTTCATGCGTTTTTTACCTTGCTTTTGCTTTTCTAAGAGCTTACGCTTTCGACTGACATCACCACCATAACATTTGGCAGTTACGTCCTTACGCACTTGCTTTACGGTCTCTCGTGCTACAATCTTAGCTCCTATAGCAGCTTGTATTGCTATATCGAATTGCTGACGAGGAATCAACTCTTTTAATTTCTCGCACATTCTTCGTCCAAAAGTCACCGCATTACCCTCATGTGTCAACGTAGAAAGAGCATCAACAGGTTCGCCATTCAACAAAATATCCAACTTAGCCAATTTTGACGGACGGAAAGAATCTACATGATAGTCAAAAGAGGCATATCCTTTTGATATACTCTTTAGCTTATCATAGAAGTCTATCACGATTTCACCCAACGGAATCATAAAGTGCAACTCTACTCTGTTTCCACTCACATATTCCTGGTTTAAAAGTTCACCACGCTTGTCAAGACACAGCTTCATTATCGGCCCTATATATTCAGCAGCAGTAATAATACTAGCTCGTATATAAGGCTCTTCAATATGGTCTATCAATGTCTGATCAGGCAATCCTGACGGATTGTGAACTTCATTTTTATTCCCTTGCTTGTCGTAAACCATATATGAAACATTCGGAACAGTTGTTATCACATCCATATTGAATTCACGTTCCAAACGTTCCTGAACAATCTCCATATGCAAAAGCCCAAGAAAACCACATCGGAAACCAAATCCCAAAGCGATAGAACTCTCAGGCGAGAATGTAAGCGATGCATCGTTAAGCTGCAATTTTTCCAAAGAAGCCCTAAGACTCTCATAATCATTAGGATCTATTGGATATAAACCAGCAAACACCATAGGCTTTACTTCTTGAAATCCTGCAATAGCCTCTTTACATGGGTTCACTACAGAAGTTACCGTATCACCTACTTTAACCTCGGTTGCATTCTTAATACCGCTTATGATATACCCCACTTCACCACTGGATAACGTATTGCATGGAACCATATCCATTTTCAACACGCCAACCTCATCAGCAGTATATTCCATATCTGTATTAAAGAACTTTACTCTATCACCTTTCTTTATACTACCATTTATGACCTTACAAAGTACTATTACTCCACGGAAGCTATTAAATATTGAGTCGAAAATCAAAGCTTGGGTAGGAGCAGTTCTATCACCAACAGGATGAGGAACATGAGCAACAACAGCTTCTAGTATATCATCAACGCCCTCACCAGTTTTTCCGGATGCCCTTAATATATCGCATCTAGCACAACCGATAAGGTCTACTATTTCGTCCTCCACTTCGTCAGGCATGGCATTAGGCATATCAATCTTGTTGATTACAGGAATAATTTCCAAGTCATGCTCTATTGCCATATACAGATTGGATATAGTCTGAGCCTGCACGCCCTGCGTAGCATCAACAACAAGCAAAGCACCCTCACACGCCGCAATTGAACGCGAAACCTCATAAGAGAAGTCAACGTGTCCCGGAGTATCTATAAGGTTTAGAATATATGATTGCTCATCATTAGCCTTGTATGCCATCTGTATAGCATGACTCTTAATTGTAATTCCACGCTCACGTTCAAGATCCATGTCATCAAGCATCTGACCTTCCGTAATTTGGATTGTCTTTGTTCGTTCCAAAAGTCGGTCTGCCAATGTTGATTTTCCATGATCAATATGAGCAATGATACAGAAATTACGTATATTATTTATATTATCCATGTTACTTTATGTCCGTTTAATGCGCAAAGATAACGATTTTTCCGCAATTTATTATTATCTTTGCACGAAAATAAAACATTTGCATTATGAAAAAGGCATTTATTTTGATTATTTCGGCACTTGCTCTCACGGCTTGCCACCATGAGACCATAGAAGAGCGTGCAAAAAGAGAGACAAAAGAATATACACAGAAGTATTGTCCAACACCATTTATCAACTATACTCGTACTGATAGTATGACTTTCGAGAATTCTACCAGAACGATAATATATTACTGCTCATTTTCTGATAAAATGGACAATGCCGAGATCATCAACAAAAACAATAAGAAGATTATTGACGGGCTGAAGAAAGGTATTGCAGACAATACAGGTATAAAAAACTATATTGAGGCAGGGCTGAATTTCAGATATGTTGTACATTCACACAACAACCCACAAGAAGTACTTTTCAAACATGACTTTAATAACAAGGAAGTAAAATAAAAAAAACAGAAATCTTTATATAATAGAGATTTCTGTTTTTTTATCTGTATAACTTGTTATCACTTTTCAAGCTCATCAAGAGCTATTGCAAGTTGATCCGGACAACTTGTGGTTTTAGCTCCACAAGCAATTCCTTTTAATCTTGATCTGACATCATCAACTTTCATTCCCTTGACCAATGCCATAATTCCGTGCGTATTACCATCGCAACCACCCACAAATTCTAGATTTGTGATTATATTGTTGTCATCAACATCAATATTTATCATGCGAGAGCAAACACCCTTGGGCTTATATGAAATATGACGAGACATAATTTTTACGCTTCAGTATCTTCTTCTGGCATCATATTGGTGTATACAGTCTGAACATCCTCAAACTCTTCCAATTTATCAACCATTTTTTCAATAGTTGCACGCTCTTCAGGAGTTACCGCCTTCAAATCGTTAGGAATACGAGTAAACTCTGCACCTGTAACCTCGAAACCGTCTGCCTCAAGATGCTTCTGTATGTCGCTGAAACTTGTTGGAGAACCATAAATGGTAATCTCGCCAGCTTCCTCGTCCTCATCATATTCATCTTCTACTCCATAATCAATAAGATCAAGGATAAGTTCATCCATGTCTAGACCTTCCTTTTTCTTAAATGCAAATACACATTTGTGATCAAAAAGGAAAGACAGACTACCCTGAGTACCAAGGTTTCCGTTAAACTTATTGAATATAGAACGAACATCGGCTACAGTACGTGTAGTATTGTCTGTAAGAGTATCAACAAATACAGCTATTCCGTGAGGACCATATCCTTCATAAGTAACATCTTTATAATCGCTCTGATCCTTGCCCATCGCATTTTTAATCGCGCGATCGACGTTATCCTTTGGCATGTTCTCACGTTTGCAGTTTGCAATGAGAGCACGAAGTGTAGGATTGTTCTCAGGTTCAGGACCACCAGCTTTTACTGCAATAGCAATCTGCTTACCCAATTTTGTAAATGTACGGGCCATGTGACCCCATCTTTTCAGCTTCGTAGCTTTACGATATTCAAATGCTCTTCCCATTGAATTTTAAATTTATCGATTATTTTTTTACTTAATTATCTTTATCTTTTATCGCAATTCAGCATTTAGCTTAGCGCATAACTGCTTAATCAACTTCTGCATGATAGCGTCAATGGCCTTTTCGTTCAGGGTTTTTGTATCATCCTGTAGGATAAAGTTAATGGCGTAGCTCTTCTTGCCAGCAGGCAGATTTTTGCCTTCATATACATCAAACAAATCTACACTCTTCAAGAGTTTCTTCTCTGTCTGCAATGCAATCTGCTCAATCTGTTCAAACTCAACGTTGTTGTCTATCAGTAGTGCCAAATCTCTGCTCACTGCAGGGAACTTGCTTATTTCCTGATATTCCAAAGTTTCCTTCTTTACAGCCTTTGTGACATTGTCCCAATAGATATCAGCATAGAAGATTGTCTGTTCTATATCAAATTTCTTAAGCACTTTGTCATTCAGAATACCAATCTCGGCAAACACCTTACCTCCACGATTCTTGTAAACAAGTCCCTTAGAGAATATGTTATTGTCGCTCTTTTCAAGCACAAGTTTGTTTATGCCAAGACCAACATGCGCAAAGATATTCTGAACATAAGCCATAAGTTCATAGAAACTAGAATCCTCATCAGCATGAATCCAAGAACCTTCTACACGCTTTCCGGTAATCCAAAGTGCCATGTGCTGTTCTTGACAATATGCTCTTGCTGGATCCTCTTCAGTCCATTTAGACTTATCATACTTATATGTATTGCCAACTTCAAAGAAGCGTAGATTACTGCTCTTGCGGTTCACATTTCTCAGAATACTCTCTAAGCCACCAAACAACATTGCCTGACGCATAACGCCCAAATCGGCACTAAGCGGATTCATCACCTTTACGGTTGTATCAAGACTGTAAGCGTTATAATCGTTGTCTGAATAATAAGATAGTTTTGAAAGTGAGTTATTCAATATTTCATTGAACCCACAACCTACAAGTTGCTCACCTACAAGGTTTTGAAGACGATGCTTCTTATCTTCATCGCCAGCTATTGTAAGAGAACTCTTTAGCTGAGTAGGAATTTCTACATTATTATATCCGTATATACGAAGGATGTCCTCAACAACATCGCATGGACGCTGAACATCAGAGCGATAAGGAGGAACTACAATAGAAATACCTTCAGCAGTTTCAGATACAATCTTCATTTCTAGACTTGTAACTATTTCCTTGATTGTTTCCTTACCTATTTCCTTACCTATCAGATTATGAACATATTCGTAAGATAAATCTACTTTGAAACCTTCAATAGGATTAGGATACACATCCTTTATCTGCATAGAAATCTTACCACCGGCAAGTTCCTTACACAAAATAGCAGCCTGCTTCAATGCATAAATATTGCCGTTAGGATCAATACCACGCTCAAAACGATAACTTGCATCTGTACTGAGTCCATGAAGACGAGTACTCTTGCGAATCCATGTAGGGTGGAAATATGCACTTTCCAATACCACATTCTTTGTCGTATCATAAGTACCACTACCCTTTCCGCCAAAGATACCAGCTATACACATAGGATCTTCAGTGTTGCATATACTCAGGTCACGAGCACCCAATGTATGCTCCTCACCGTCAAGAGTAACGAATTTTGTTCCTGCTGGTTGCGTGCGTACTACAATCTTATGACCTTTTACCATGTCTGCATCAAAGCAATGCATAGGCTGACCATAAGCCATCATTATATAATTTGTGATATCCACAATATTATTAATAGGACGCAAACCGATAACACGCAATTTATTCTGCAACCATTCAGGACTTTCCTTTACTTCGCAATCAGTTATACTTATACAAGAATAGCGTTTGCAAGCATCGGTATTTTCTAAATCAACATCAATTTCAAGCTCTTCATTATCCACCTTGAATGCAGAGCAGTCAGGGCGATGCAGACTTGTTGCATATCCGTTCTGTTTCAGCCAAGCATAGAAATCGCGCGCCACACCATAGTGAGACAAAGCATCTCCATGATTTGCTGTTATATCTATTTCTATCACCCAGTCACTTTCAAGATGGTAGTATTCTGCGGCTGGAGTTCCAACAATAGCATCTTCAGGCAAAACAATTATTCCTGCGTGGTCTGTGCCTACACCAATCTCGTCTTCGGCACAAATCATACCTAATGACTCAACACCACGAAGTTTGCTCTTCTTAATGGTAAATGATTCCTCACCATCATAGAGAACGCAGCCCAAATCAGCAATGATTACTTTCTGACCAGCAGCCACATTTGGAGCACCACAAACAATCTGTTGTGGTGCATCTTTGCCCAAGTCTACTGTTGTTATATGCAAATGATCACTGTTTGGGTGGCTTTCGCAAGTCAGAACTTTTCCGACATACAACCCCTCAAGCCCACCTTTAATAGTCTGAACTTCTTCAAGTGCGTCTACTTCAAGTCCCACAGATGTCAATGCATCAGCAGTATCCTGCGGTGTAAGGTCGAAATCGACGTATTCTTTAAGCCATTTATAAGAAATATTCATTATAATGATTTTTATATTTACTCAAAAACTCTGCAAAAATACAAAAAAATCACCATATGCACAAAAAGAATCATTGATTTTTGGTTTATCATCACACATATATTTGGATATTATCAGTCATAATTACTTTTTCTGTACGTTTGCACATATTATTTACTATCTATTCCACGATATTCTGCCCTACGATATAACCGGTAGTCCATGCGGCCTGCAAGTTAAAACCACCCGTTATGGCATCTATATCAAGCACCTCACCTGCGAAAAACAGATGTGGACATATTTTACTCTCAAGTGTATGATAGTCTATATTGCTCAATGAAACTCCTCCACAAGTAACAAATTCATCACGATATGCACCCTTGCCACTCACGTGATAAATATCATTAGACAAAGCTTCTATCACTCTGTTAACTCCACTCTTTCCTAACTCTGCCCATTTCTTATCCTTTGGAATACTTAGTTTCTCTATAATATATGTCCAAAGTCTAGACGGTATATCATAAGGCCTAAGTGAAGCAAGTTGCTTATTTGGATTTTCACTTACAAAATCCTTTATATACTCCTCTATCTCCGAACGGCTTACTACATTAGTCCAATTCACGGATATATCTATATTATAATTGTTATCATGCAAATACCGTGCAGCATGTGATGACAATTTCAATATTGCTGGCCCGCTGAATCCCCAATGCGTAACAAGTAGAGGTCCTTGTGAACGAAACTTCGTTGAAGGGATTGACGTTATTACAGGATTAACGACAGTACCCATCAATGCCAGCATTTTTTTATCTGTTATATTAAACGTAAAAAGCGAAGGTATCGGTGTTTCTATTTCATGTCCTAGTCCACGCAGATGCAGTAAGTCATTCATGTTCGGAGAACCACCTGTAGTAATGGCAACTCTGTCAAAAACTTGTATCTGCCCGTTTTTGAAATACAACATAAAAAGTCCCTCCTCTGTCTGTACAGCTTTTTCCAGTTTATAACCAGTCATAACGTTAACGCCCAAACGCTTTGCCTTATTTACAAGACAATTCACGATAGATGCTGCTTCCTGCGATTTCGGAAACACGCACAAATCTTCTTGAGTAACCAATGGAACTCCATTATCCTCAAACCATTTATAAACTTCATGATAGTCAAATTGCTTAAACAACCGCTTCATTAGCTTATGCCCTCTTGGATAGGCATGTTTAAGATCTGAAATTTCCTCAAAGGTATTAGTCAGGTTACATCGTCCTCCGCCAGTAATCATCACCTTAGCCAAGGCCTTTTGATTTTTCTCGAAGATAGTAACATTAGCATTGGGATTTTTACTCTTAGCCCTAATAGCTGCAAAGAACCCAGAAGCCCCGCCACCGACGATTGCGACATTCACTTTTATCATATATGGATACCGTATTTTTAAAATTATTCCGCTAAGTTATGAATAATTTAATAAGTTTCAATACTTTTTCTGTAAAAAGTAAATGTAAAAAAGCAAACACCTATTTGTATATTAATGAAATATATTGTAAATTTGCAATAATAATATCATTCAACAACAAAATTAAGAATACATGAATATGAAGAAAATCATTTTAACCACATTTATTATAGCAATGTCTCTAACGGCATTCGCTCAGCATGATTACACACACGATGATAATCATGTTTACTACCATGGAATGGTGTTAAGACGTGCCAACATAGAAACATTCCAGGACTTAGGCTACGGATATGCCAAGGATTCACAACACGTATACCAAAACGGCAACATATTAGAATATGTTGATCCCAACGGCTTCAGGATAGACAGCCGCTATAGAATAAGCAATGACATTATATATAATAATGACGATAACGAAGACTGCTATGATAATAACGGATACGAAACATCAAGATACCATAAGACAAATTTTGATGTTTTCTATAACGGAAAGAAACTTGATGATGCCAGCGCAAGCTCATTCAAAGAAATAGGTCGTGGATATGCAAAAGATGCGTTCAACGTGTATTATCGTGGAAACAAAGTCGAAGATGCTACTGCCAGTTCATTCCAAATTATTGAGGGAGGATATGCCAAAGACGCATTCAATGCATACTATCATGGAAAAAAATTACCAGATGTTTCTAGTGCAAACAACTTCAAATACCAGGGCAACGGTTATGCTTCAGACGGCTTCAATATGTATTATCGCGGCAAAAAAATAGATAATCAATAATGTTCTATAACACTTGAAGTACTTTTGTTTGGGTACACAAAAATCATTAACATTTATTTATCATTCATAAAGCATTGATTTACAGCAGATTACAAAAAAGTTACAAAGTTGGTCAAAAAAAATCGTTAAAAGATGAACAACGTATTAAAAAAATACTTACCTTTGCAACGTTTTAATAAACAAATGATTGTTTTACAGATTTAAAAAAGCAAAAAAATGAAGAAATTAGTTTTAATGTTCGTAGCTATCGCAGCTATCTCTTTCGCATCATGTGGTAACAAAACTGCAGCTCCTGCTGCAAACGCTGATTCTGATACAGCTGTTGTTGATTCAGCTAATGATTCAGCTGCTGTTGATACAGCTGCTACTGACACTGCTGCTGCTGTTAAGTAAACAGAAGCTCGAACTAAAAAATGAGAGATTGCCGCTAGACTCCAAGAGTCTAGCGGCTTTTTTTGTATTATCCCCCAGCTTCAACTATAACTGTTGGCAAATAAATCCAATAGTGGCTGATGAATTGTTGTTATCACCTTTGCTCTGTTATAGACTCTACATTGCACGTACTTGTCAAAGTAGCACGTATTAAATAAGCAATATTTATTTTTAAGATAATAAATTTAGAGCCATTATCTTTTGTTACATCAACATTATTCCATATCTTTACAGCTCAAATATTGAATTTAAAGAAATGAAAAAGACTATTTTTGCAGCATTGATAACTATTTTATCCTTTGCCAGTTGCAATACAAATAACATCGTAACAGTTGATGCAGATAAGTTTGAAGAACTTATCAAATTATCAAAAGTTCAACTTGTTGATGCCCGCACTGCTGAGGAATACACTAGTGGTAAGATTCCTGGAGCAATAAACATTGACGTGAAAAAAGATGATTTTAAATATCAGGCAAAGACTCAGCTAAGTAAAGATAAGCCTGTTGCTATTTATTGCCGTTCAGGCAAAAGGAGTTTGATTGGCGCTAGTATATTAAGAAATGCTAAGTTTAAAGTTGTAAACCTCCGTGGCGGAATAATGGAATGGGAAAAGGCTGGGAAAAAAATCTCAAAATAAAACACAGAGTTATATACTTATCCCATATATGTTCCAAAGGTAGTATAATAGACTATAAGATTAAAGTACTCAAAAGAAATACGAATGGATTTAGTTTGAGTACTTTAATTATTGTATGCAATTCATTATTGATGATATTTTAATTTAGTTATAATAATCATCTTCCTTATTTTTCTTCTTTTTAGTTTCAAACATATGCCTTTGGCACTATGTAAAAATCAGCCTTATTGTAAAGGCAAGAATATATCCGTTATCGTTATTCAATTGAATTTATAACGGATAAAAATAAAAACAGCATGTAGCAAATACTTTAATTTATTGTTTTATTACCAATAAACTTTCAATCTGATACTATTAGTGGTCTAAACACGCAATATTTAAACCAAAAGCAACACCGTACATTTCAATACGACACATTTACTAAAAAATACAAAACAAAAAGACACTGATATAACGTTTAAACTTACATTTTGTATACTTTTGTACCATAAACGTAATCAGTTTGATTCTTTTAAAGCGTTTTCAGATACATTTATATAGGAATAGCAGCATACAGTGTAGATAAATATTATGCAAATAATAAGTACACATCATATATTTTAATCATTTAATTGTAAATAGTTATGAAAAAAAATTGAAGCAATTATTAGGACTTCTAAGTTTGAAGAAGTTAAGGACGCTCTACGCCAGGTAGGTATTGATTTCTTTTCTTATGCTGATGTTACGGGGGTTGGAAACGAAATTAGAAAAGGTGAATTATCATATCGCGGTACAGTATATGATACAAGTTACATACCACGGCAGCTCTTAACAATTGTTGTCCGTGATATAAATGTAAAGAAGACCGTTGAGGCTATTTTAAAAACTGCAAAAACTGGGATTATAGGCGATGGAAAGATATTTGTATCTACTATCGAAGAGTCATATCGTATAAGGACAGGTGAAGAAGGAGATGATTCATTATATAATAAATAAACTATAAAAAATTAATGTTATGAAAAGATTTATATTAATGATGCTGATGGTATTAGCAGTTTCAGTAGCTAACTTTGCATACGCTGGTACGACAAATGACCCTGCAGGAACAACAACAGGAAACGTAAATGATATTACGGCGGTGACTCAAGGAAAGCCAACAAAGAGCGAAGTTGAAAATCAGGTTGGTCACAACAAGGTGGCAATCAATATGGTATGGGTATTAATAACAGGATTTCTCGTTATGTTTATGCAAGCTGGTTTCGCACTTGTTGAGACAGGACTTACAAGGGCAAAGAATGCCAACCACACCATGGCAATGAACTTTATGGTTTATGCATTGGGTATGATAGGATTCTTTATAAGTGGATTTGCGATAATGTTTGGAGGGTTTGGAAGTATTGGTACGTTAGGCGGATTTGGAGGTTTGTCTCATGAATTTGCCATTAATATATTCGGACACTCTTTTGGACTATTCGGCACAACAGGCTTTTTACTTAGTGGTGGTTCTTATGATGTTGCTGTATTTGCACTATTCTTGTTTGAGATGGTATTTATGGATACAACAGCAACAATACCAACAGGTTCAATGGCTGAACGTTGGAAATTCTCTTCTTTTGCAATCTATGGTATTCTTGTCGGTGCTATAATTTATCCTATATTCGGAAACTGGGTATGGGGCGGCGGCTGGTTGTCTCAACTTGGCCACATGTTTGGACTGGGACACGGTGTTGTTGACTTCGCTGGATCTGCTGTAGTTCATATGACAGGTGGTGTTTTAGCACTCGTAGGAGCTAAGATGATTGGCCCTAGAGTTGGAAAATACAATAAAGATGGTTCAATAAATGCAATCCCTGGTCATAATATTCCATTGGCAATTGTAGGTTGTTTCATCTTGGCTTTCGGCTGGTTCGGATTTAATTCAGGTTCATCTTTAGCAGGTGGCGACTTAAGAATCAGTGTTGTTGCTGTTAACACAATGATTGCATCTGCAACAGGCGCTTTCGCATCAATGGTATACATGTGGTGGTTTAAGACAAAGAAACCAGACCCAACAATGATGATGAACGGTATGTTGGCAGGTCTTGTTGCTATCACCGCTCCATGTGCTTTTGTGAATGTGTGGAGTGCTGCCATCATTGGTCTTGTTGCTGGAGTTTTGGTAATAGAAGCCTCTTTCTTCTTTGAGAGAAAACTCAAGATAGACGACCCAGTAGGAGCCATTTCTGTACATGGTGTGAATGGAGCTTGGGGAGTTTTGTCACTAGGTCTGTTTGCTGATGGTTCATACGGCAGTGGTTGGAACGGCGTAAAAGGCACTGTAACAGGACTGTTTTATGGAGATGCCAGTCAATTTTTCGCGCAGCTTATAGGTATAATCACTAATATTATCTATGTAGCAGCCATCGGATGGGTTGTATTCAAGGTTATCGGACTCTTTACTCATGGAATAAGAGTTGGCGTTGATGCCGAGCTTGAGGGACTTGATGTTCCTGAAATGGGTATAGAAGGCTATTCAGGTGTAAAAATGGATAAGAATTCAGAGACACCACTTGCAAGATAATGTTATGTCATATTGATGTGCTATGAATTAGTCTTACTGTTATAACAAAGCTACCTCAGGCACATCAATTTTTTATGCAATTCATCATTGATAATTTTTTATTGCAATTGCAATATATTATCAATGATGAGCGCAATAAATATAATAAGAATAGGTATTATTATTTGTCTATATGACTTGCAAATAATCCCTATTCTTATTTTCTTCTTTATAATTTCAAACATATATCTTTGGTATAATGTACAAATTAGCCTATTGTAAAGACAATAATATCTGTTACCTGTTCTCTAACCTACTGTATTCTATGCGGGAGGATCGCATGGGGGGAACATACTGAAATATTTATCTCTGAATCTATTTGCACTATCTGAGGGAGTGATTGCAAAGGTAATCGTATTATTTCGTTCATGCAAAGAAATACCGTTGGGCGTGTTAGCCAAAGTTGCATTAGCTATGTTTCATATTATTGCAAATCCCCTCACGCGCACGCGCATAGGTTTTTCAAAAATACTAGCGTCGAAGTGTCCACGCATTGATTATCAGTATGCTACAGCTCAAATCTGCATTAATCAAGTGTCACGACAATGTCGTTTGCATCTATGTTATGAAGGCCGAAGAAACATCTCTAAGAATATGTCGTCAAGACTCATCATTTTTTGCTTGATTTCTTTTTTGTCCTATATAAAACATTGATTTTAGATCATTTCATTCTGTTTTATCGTTTTACTTCATCTAAAATTCATGTCTACGTCATCAAATCTGCATTCTAAGTCATCAAACCTGCATTCTACGACATAAAGTTTGCGTTTTTACGTGGAAACGTTTCTATTGCTACGACACAAAGTTTACGTTTCTACGATGTAAAGTTTGCGTTTCTATATAGAAACGGAAATCCAATTTGACGTTTGCCCGACACTTTGTTTTTAAAAAGAGAGTATCTAATGTACTGATAGACAGTCGATAGACATTTCGACGCTAGCTTTTTTGCAAAACCTATGTACGATTTTCCAAAAATCCCAGAGTATGCGACTCTGTACTGGGGGGGGCATACTGATTATCAGTAAGTTACGGAGTTATTTTTGCAACTTTTTGAAAATATTGCAAATTTGTTTGAACTTTCTTCAAACTTTTCCATCCTTTAGAGTGTTATCTGCGGGAGACAATGTAGTTCTCGCTAATAAACACAGATAAATTCAATCTATTCAAATAGATTGAGTTTGTTTTTTCTGGCTTCTTCCAATGACAACATGCTTTCTTGCTTTTGATTGTAGCTGGCACGCAGCGACTCATATTTGCTATCAAGTTCGGCTCTTAACTTACGAGCATCTTCGGCATTAAGCAAACGGGCAGCAACAAGGGCATTCTGCGACGCATCCTTCATCCATACAACAGGACCACCATATACTGGTGCTATCTTTAATGCTACATGAAGTTGACTTGTTGTTGCACCACCAATCATGATAGGTATGTCTAAATTGGCTTTGCGCATCTCTGTAACAACGTTAACCATTTCTTCAAGCGATGGAGTTATCAGTCCGCTCAAACCGATTATATCTGCCTTTAAATCTATTGCCTTCTTCACAATCTGTTCGGCTGGAACCATAACACCTAAATCAATAACATTATAGTTGTTGCACGCCATGACAACACCAACTATATTCTTGCCAATATCGTGAACATCACCCTTGACAGTGGCTAGGATTACAG
>JAGPKZ010000097.1 GCA_018053665.1 Prevotella sp. | reverse complement strand
TTGTTAATAGTAGAAGAAGTCATTTAGGTATTTTTTAGGTTTTATTTCAATTGCAAATGTACCTAAATTACCTATTAAGGTTTTGTAAAATCAGATATAAAAATGGGAAAAATTGGTATTTCCCCCATTTTTATTACCATTATAAGTGTTTTATCATCTTTTTCTTAACCAATAAATGCCTTTTGAAGAGATAAGATAATTACTATTTATTGTCACTCCAGTCTTCATCTTTTTTATCTCTCCACTCTTAGAATCTATCTGATAAATATCATAAACTCCATTGGAAAGTGAAATACTGATCGTATTCTTATCCGTTCCGATATATGCCACGGCATCCTTCTTTTCATCATTAATCAAATAAACATTATCTTTGTGAAAAGTAGGTTTCATTGCTGCAACACTATGCAAGAACTGCTTATCAGTAATAGGAAGGTCTGGACAAGAACCACCAGCCATCAATACAGCCCATGACATTTCAGTATAGTTATTGGCATAATACATAACAGCCTTATCACTCCATACATTACGACATTCAGAAACGCCACGATACACATCGGCAAAACTAACACTTCCAGTCCTTCCATTACGCAAAGCTTGACGAGGAGCAAGATTCAAACCTCCTTTAGGTGCATACAATCCACGGCTGTTATAAAACCATTGTTCTATATTTATTATATCAACAGTCTTTGCCAACTCCTTATCCTGCATTACAGAATCCTGAACATCTTTATTTACAGCGAGCGATACAAAAACCTTCTTGTTATTCTGATGTTCCCATTCTGATACTGTCTGCAACCAGAACTTCACGAATTTGAAAGGTCCGGTAAACTCCTCACCTATTGAATGAATAACATTCGGTTTATCGGCAAAGGCATCAAGAACTCCATATATATATTTACGATGTAGTTCACGAAGATAGCTGTTATTGACATCATAAAAATAATCTGCCATAAAGATTCTCTTATCAGCAGTGAAAGGTACTGGTTCTGGGAATCCTGTATTATTGATATTGTTTGCTGTACGCCAAGGACAATCAACCCAATGCGCACCGGCTTCCAATATGTTATGTTGAAAATAATGCTGGTTCATCAACAGCATCCCATTATCAGCTTCACTGTCAGCAAACTTTCCTAGACGATAGAAATACCATTTATTCGGTCTTGAAAGATCATACTTGCTCAATCCATCCCAAGCAGTTTCTTTACCACTACGTGCAAAAGGCTGTTCATAGAAAGGTCCCCAAACATCACCGTCACGTCTGCGCACACGTTCGTGGTCATCACGTCTGCGATCATACCACAGTCCGTAATTCTGACTATAGACTACGTTGTTGTCACGTTTCATATTTAGGATAACACTATCCATTCGATCAGTAGTACCATACATTTCCATTCCAGGTACAAATCGTGTAACGGCATAAGGAAGTTTGGAAAATACTGAATATTTTACTCTTCCGCTCCACCATGGACTGTTATGTCTACCACCAACAAGGAGACTTCCATCAACAAGAATTTTTCCATCCACTATGGCATATTCATGTTTTGCAACAGCAGTCTTGTTAGCGATTTTTATTGCATCAACATTTTTAGTTCCTGTCGGAGATACATTGGCAACAAATTTAGCACTGTCTATCCAAGAGTGCATTGTGATACGTGGCAATTTTGCATTAGCCATCATAATCTGAGCTTGCTCTACAGTAGGACTACTTGATGCTTCAGTGTTTCGCTCCAGTGTTCTGGTTATTCCGCTTACATACCTACCCAAACGTTTACTCAACTGCAACGCAAAAAGACTCCAAGGTTTCACATGATTATTTGATTCATCAAAGAAACCTGTTCCGCAAAATTGCGCCCAACAACCATATACATAATTATTTGATCCGTCAGGAAGACTGTCGGCAAAGATACCGCTTGCAGTACTCTGATATACTGTTGAGTTGGTAGAATTCCAACCTGTACCGTATTTCTCTATACCAAGATTGCACAGTTTTATATCATTGCCATCTATATTTACATCATCGAAAAGCAGACCTGAAGCAAAACTACCAACAGAACCACTGAATCCCAATGACTCATAACTGTCACACTGAACAAAAGCATTTGGACCAGCAGCTATATACCCTGCAGCAAAGTCGTTGATACCATGTTCGCTATATAGTCTTTGAAAAAGACATTTTTCGCCAAACGTTAGGAATGTGCGACGTCGGTAACCACCAATCTCTGAAACTGGAGACAACGATTTGCAATCCTCAACAGTAATCTGGCTACCACTGCGCTGTATAACGACAGCCGAACCTGCCAAATGTTTGAAATCAACCATTCTAACCCAACAATTGATTGCATTAGCAAGATAAACACCATTCCAAGCATGATCTTCATCCTTAGGATATGCCTTGTCATAATCAGACTCAACAGTGATATTCTCTATTCCAGAATTCTCTATTCTATCACTCCAATTGTAACGAAGCATCATGCAGTCTTTGTCGTAAGATATAGGCAATGGAGCATCAAAAGATGGTTTTTCGTTTACAACACCAGTAATTTTTCTAGTGAATTCCAAATCCATTTCACCAGGATGCCATCCCCAATAGCCTAAATCTGAACCGCCGCCAAAGTTACAACATTTCATAAGGTCTATCCATTTCTGAGTAGACTTCCTTAGAATAATTACATCATCTCCTTTTCTGGCGTTACCATAAATCGTATCTGTGATTATACGATTGCTTTTTCCTTCAATATATACAACAGCATCACGGTCTACACCTTTCTTCAACAATACTGTTTCACCCTTTTGTGTTCCACGAATCACAACTCCTGAAGCTTGGATACGCAATGGTTCAGACAATTCATAGCATCCCCTACCCAAGAGCACGGCACCACGTAAACCTGTTTTTCTATCAGGCTTCAACGAAGCCACATAATCAATGGCTTTCTGTATACGTGAACTTTGATCACCATTATGCCATCCCACATACACTTTTACATCTACATTGGGAATTGGTTGTTCCGACATGCGGTAACCAACATAACTGTAATCTAAAGGGAAGGGTTGCGCATAACAACACGCAACCCCAATCATAAACACCAATATGGCAATTATCTTTTTCATCAAAAACGTAATTATTTCTGTTTCTTAGCTGCCTCAATACGCTTATACCAACCGTCTCGCTCACTTTTTAGGTCATACCCACGAGTTGCAAGCCAATTGTTGATGCGTCCTTTATATTTACCAAACCAAGCGTGCTTGCTTTTTGAATCACTTGCGTCTATGGCAAATTCACGAGCTTCCTTCAACCAATTAAGAATCTGAAGTTTTTCATTTTCTTTCAGTCCTGGTATCATTTCAAGATGAGCCTTATAAGTTTTTGGAACGACACCGTATGTCATACCATCCTTTATGGCTTCTACCTGAGCATCGTTGACATAGTTTGCCAAGTCTGCAGCAAACTCGAAATGATGCTTATACAATTCAGCATCAATCGCATTGCGATCTTTGTTTTTTTCGTATATGTCGTTCAATTTAAAATAACGGTTGCAAATGATGTTTAGTACATTATTGCGTACGTTATCGTCATTTATCTTGAGACCGTCAACGATTTTCATTGAACGCTCGGTTATAGCCTTCACATAGTCGGAATTACGTCCTGCGCTGTCAAGTTTTACCTGACCTACAGCACAAAGGCATCCGCACATAAGAGCAAATACACCGAGTAAGATTCTTTTTCCGATAATCATGATATACCTATGTTTACATCAATTTACCCTTTTCAGCAAGAGTATCATGATTATTTTTCAAATTGGTCCAATCAGTCTTTTCCTTGGTACTGATTCCGTTAATATACTTTTCGATATTTGTATATCCGTCACCAGTGCAATCCTTTACTGCGTCAGAAGGATCATTAGGATTTAGTCCGTTTGCGATTTCCCATTCATCAGGCATACCGTCCTTGTCACTGTCCTTATAAGGTTTGCCCTTATATTGTGGATATCCTCCCATCTGACGTGGATCTGTTATGATACCTTCTTTATATGAATCTTTTGAAAGGCGACGATACTTGAATGAACCATCAGGAGCCTGTGATTTAGGACTAAGTCCCCAAAGGTCACCATAAGGATTTACCTTAGGTAGTTTCTTTTCGTAATATACATTTCCTGTGCGAACTTCATCTACGACTCTTTGGTCAACGATATCACGCTTAGGAATTGTAGCACCTACATTATTTAATACGTAGTCAAATGTCTGACTGTTTGGAAGAATTGTCATATGAGGCATTACAAAAGGCTCTTTTGAATGCATAATTGCCAATTCGTCTTCTGCAAGATCGCCATCCTTATCGGCAGTCTGTATTCCACCTGCCCAGTTATTCTTTGTTATTGCATCATATCCTTCTACAATATTACCATCGGCATATACTCTACCAAACTGCTTAAAAGGAAATAGTTTACCACTACGGCTTTCAGACTTTACGATACGCCAACCTACATTACTATCTTTTGGAGTCAATGGTCCTGGCTTGTAATAGTTGTTTACGAAGTTGGACATTGTTGAATATTCACCTCCATCAGCAGTACGATGTACCCAGTTATAAACCACATTGTTCACAAAGTTGAAAACACCGCCCCATCCTATCGACGGATTTCGTCCTGTATTGTCAGCCCATAGGTTTCTCATGAACGAAGCATTCTCTCCACCTATCGTACTTCCAAATGCATGATTATATGTATCAAGAGACTTAGCCGAAATAGTATTTTGTATTGTTACGTTTACAGTCGGTTCCTTGCGGCTACCAATAGCATCACCAAGGTCAAACATGTGACGATAGAAAGATATATTCTCGTCAAGTCCCCATTCACAAGAGCAATGGTCTATCATGATGTTTCCAACAGGGTTTCCACCGAAAGAATCCTCACGATACCATACATGTGTATTTCCACGACGGAAACGCATGTGACGAACGATTATGTCATGGGTATTAACCTGAAAGCTTTCACCTGCTATACATACTCCGTCACCAGGAGCTGTCTGTCCTGCAATTGTAATATATGGAGCACGTACAATTATGGGAGTCTTTAATTTTATAATACCGCTTACATTGAATACGATAATGCGTGCACCACCTTGTTCACAAGCCCATCTGAAAGAACCTATTCCGTCATCATTAAGATTACTTACGGTAATAACCTTACCGCCACGACCACCAAATGTGTACATACCACCACCTTCAGCACCAGGGAATGAAGGAATCTTTGACTGTCGCAAATCGTAAGGACGGAAAGCCCAAGGCACATAAGAACGTCCTTCCATAGCTTCTTTCTTTACAATAGGAAAAGCTACAGCCCATGCTGAATCAGAATGTTCTGTCCAAACTTTCTGTAGAGAATCAATCTTAGCCTTTGCAGCATCTGTTATACTAGGATATTGTGCTTCGGCTGCAACCGGAGCTAATATGATTGCACATGCTGCAAGTAATAGTTTCTGTTTCATTTTATATTATCATTTTTTGTTTGTTCTGATATTAAGACGAACAAAAGCCAGAAATGTAATATCAACTAAAACAAAAAATAAATATTTATTTTTAAATGCCGATTTGTATCGGTTAGTAAGCTGCATCACAAAGTGTTAGCAATACGCCTCACTTTGCTTGTATAATTGCGGTCTTCGGCATAACCAATACGACTTAAGAATGCATAATAATCACCATCAGTGTATTTATACTGTACATCATCACGATAACTCTTCACGCTTTCTTCCCACTTGTTAAAAGAATAATAGCTACCATCTGAAGGGTGGCGAAGTCCGAAGAGATTGTGATTTACACGACATAGGTCACTTGAAAAATTACCAGTTTCGAGTAATGCCTGCGCCAATACAATCTTAGGAAATTTCACATCATATTTCTGCAACATCACCAACACGTTTTCTACTGTCAGCGCAGACTCATTCATCATATAATCGCTGTCGCTTTTCATTTCAGGTTCCTCTATACTATCACATGTCTTATCAACACGTGCGGTGACAGGAAGTGCATCAGGCTCATATTGCTGGGCTTGAACTTCCACTGATAACAAAAGTGAGAATATAATTATGAGTAAATTCCTATTTATTGACATACTAATAAAAAAAACGCAATATTTTGCGG
Source organism: Prevotella sp. (assembly GCA_018053665.1). GTDB lineage: Bacteria > Bacteroidota > Bacteroidia > Bacteroidales > Bacteroidaceae > Prevotella. The sequence continues at coordinate 23 of JAGPKZ010000097.1, read as the reverse complement.
TTTATTGTATAATCCATAAAAAA
>JAGPKZ010000033.1 GCA_018053665.1 Prevotella sp. | reverse complement strand
ACCTATACTTATTATTGTAGCTAAGATGATACCATATCTTGTTCTCGGCATTGTAGATCTGATATTCATTCTAACTATATCATATTTTGTATTACATGTGCCTATAGCTGGTAGTCTGTTATCTCTTTCGGCAGTTTCTGTGTTATTTATAATAGTAGCGTTGTCGCTAGGACTCCTTATAAGTGTTCTTACCGAAACTCAGGTGGCAGCAATGTTAGCCTCTGGAATGATGCTTCTCATACCTAGCATATTAATGTCAGGAATGATATACCCAATAGAGAGTATGCCAGTTGTGTTGCAGTTTATTGCTCATCTTGTGCCAGCTTCGTGGTTTATTTCTGCATGCAGAAAGATAATGATAATGGGCGTAAGCATCACAATGGTTTGGAAGGAAGTGTGCGTTATGACAATTATGGCGATATTGCTTCTTACCATAAGTCTCAAAAAGTTCAAGAAAAGATTAGAGTAGAATTATGATACTGAGATACCTCATAGAAAAAGAGTTCAAGCAGATACGTCGTAATGCGTTCCTGCCCAAAATGATTATAATGTTTCCCATTGTGATTATGCTTGTTATTCCTTGGATTACTAACTTGGAAATTAAAAACATTTCACTACTGGTAGTAGACAATGACCGAACAACTACATCGCAACGATTGGTACATGAGATGGAGGCTTCTAATTATTTCATCTTTAAAGGGATGTCTTCGTCTTACGATGAAGCCGTAAAGGAGATGGAAAAGGGAAATGCTGATATCATAGCGGTGATACCACAGCATTATTCACGCGATTTGGTAAATGCACGCCCAGCACATATACTTATTGCTTCCAACTCTGTAAATGGAACAAAGGGGAGTATGGGAGCGGCTTATCTGTCGAATATTGTAGTTCCCTCAACGGGTAAACTTCCGATATCTGTGCTCAATTTATTTAATACTTATCAGGATTATAAAGTGTTTATGATTCCTGCACTCATGGCAATACTGCTTATCCTCTTTTGTGGTTTTATGCCTGCGCTCAACATCGTGGGGGAGAAGGAGGTTGGAACTATCGAACAGATAAATGTAACACCTGTTGGCAAGTTCTCGTTTATCATGGCAAAGATTATACCTTATTGGGTGATTGGGCTTGTTGTGATGACAATATGCTTTATCCTTTCATGGGCTGTTTATGGTATCACGTCGGTGGGACCGTTGGCGGTGATATATCTCATCGCAATAATCATGGCACTTATTATGAGTTCGCTCGGACTTATCATATCCAATTATAGTAGCACAATGCAGCAGGCAATGCTCGTGATGTGGTTTTGTATGGTATGTTTTATTCTGTTAAGCGGACTGTTCACGCCCGTTCGCAGTATGCCAGATTGGGCTCAATATCTAACAGATATAAATCCAATGCGCTATTTCATAGACGCAATGCGTACCGTGTTTATTCGTGGTGGGAGTCTTTTCGAAATAAAGTCTCAGTTCATCGCTCTAATGTCTTTTTCTGTCGTAATGGGTACATGGGCAGTGGTGAGTTACAGAAAGAACGATTGATATATGATATATAATAAATAAATATTAAGAATTTCAGTGTGAATTTATCAATAAATTCACAAAAAGATATTATCTTTGCAGAAGACTATATTAGCTGACAATATTTATTAATTGTATATTCATTATCATCATTCAGTATGAGCTTAAACGTTGAAAAAGGAAACAAAAAAAGAGTAGTTATTGTAGGCGGAGGTTTTGGTGGCTTGAAATTAGCTACGAGTCTACGCCATTCAGGTATGCAGGTAATCTTGATTGACAAGAACAATTATCATCAATTTCCACCACTTATCTATCAGGTGGCTTCTGCCGGTATGGAGCCTAGTTCAATATCCTTCCCATTTAGAAAGATATTCCAGGATCGTAAGGATTTCTATTTCCGCATGGCCGAAGTTAGATCCGTGTTCACGGATAAAAAGATTATCCAGACTTCAATAGGAAAGGTGGACTATGATTACCTTGTGTTCGCTGCCGGAGCTACGACAAATTTTTATGGAAACAAGCACATTGCTGAAGAAGCAATGCCAATGAAGAATGTTGCCGAGGCGATGGGATTGCAGAATGCCATTCTTTCAAACCTTGAACGTTCAATTACTTGCGCTAATAATGTTGAGCGTCAGGAATTACTCAATGTTGTTATCGTTGGCGGTGGAGCAACTGGTGTTGAGGTTGCTGGTGTACTTTCAGAGATGAAGCATACTATCTTGCCACATGACTATCCAGATTTGGACAGCAGTTTAATGAATATATATCTTATCGAAGCCGGTAATCGTCTTCTTTCTGCCATGTCACCAGAATCTTCAGCTAAAGCCGAGGAGTTCTTACGCAAAATGGGAGTTAATATATTGCTTAATAAGATGGTTACTGATTATCGTGACCACAAGGTTGTGCTTGCTGACGGAAGTGAAATCGCAACACGTACATTTATATGGGTTAGTGGTATCGCAGGTGTGCAGATTGGCAATATGGACAAGTCTTTCTTGGGAAGAGGCAACCGTATAAAGGTTGATGAATATAACAGAGTCTCTGGCATGGAAGACGTATTTGCAATCGGTGACCAGTGTATTATGAGCGGTGATAAGGAATATCCTAATGGACATCCGCAGTTGGCTCAGGTATCAATACAGCAGGGTAAGCTCCTTTCTAAGAATCTTCGTCGTCTCATCAAAGGCAAGAGTATGACACCATTCTCTTATAAGAACCTTGGCTCAATGGCTACAGTAGGAAGAAATAAGGCTGTAGCAGAGTTCAGTAATATAAAGCTTCAGGGATTTGTAGCATGGGTTTTGTGGCTCGTTGTCCACCTTCGCTCTATACTTGGTGTTCGCAATAAGGTTATCGTGTTGTTAAACTGGATATGGAACTATTTCAACTACAACCAGTCTCTCAGAATGATATTCTATCCAAAGAAAGCCAAGGAGGTTATTGAGAGAGAAGCACGTGAGGCTGTCACTCATTTGGGAGAAGATCTGCTGAAAGAGGAAAATTGCGAATAAAAATTGGAATGTAACACGTTGATAAAATGATTGTAGCAGTTTTGTAACAATCATTTTATACTTTTGCACCGTAAAATATTAATTATTATAACGTGATTAAAAAGAACAAGATGATGAACAATTCTTTTTTTAGCAAATTCGGTCCTAAAGAACCAAAATTCTTTGACTATCTGGAACAAGTTTCAGAGATTCTCTTGGCAGCGTCTGATATGCTGCAAGGTGCTCTAGTTTGCAGCACAGGAGAAGAACGCATGGAATTCTTTCGTAAAATCAAGGAGAAGGAACGTCTAGGTGATGAATTGTCTCATAAAATTTTCGAAGAGTTGAGTTCTTCTTTCATCACTCCTTTCGACCGTGAAGATATTCATCTTCTGGCAGACAAACTGGATGATGTTATTGACAGAATCAATAGTTGTGCGAAACGTATAGCAATATACAATCCAAAACAGAATAATCCTTACGAGAAGTCTTTGGGAGAAATCGTGAAGAAAGATGCTGAATGCATCAATCAAGCGATGGGAGAACTTGCTTCTGTTCGCAAGAACGCATCAAAAATAAAACTGAATTGCAAGACTTTGCACGATCTTGAAAATGAGGCTGACGATGTTTATGAAACTGCTATTATCAACTTGTTTGAGGAAGAGAAAGACGGAATCGAACTAATCAAGATGAAGGAAATCCTGAATGAACTTGAAAAGACCACCGATGCGGCAGAACATGTTGGTAAGGTCTTAAGGACAATTATCGTAAAATATGCATAATTGATTTAATAATAATATAAGTATCTATGATATTACTTATCTCAATTATCATTTTGGCGTTGGTGTTTGATTTCATCAATGGTTTCCATGATGCAGCCAACTCTATTACCACAATCGTTACAACGAAGGTGCTCACTCCGTTTCAGGCGGTGTTATGGGCTGCTTTCTTTAACTTTGTGGCTTTTTTCATCTCTAAATATATAATAGGTGAGTTTGGTATTGCTAACACTGTTTCAAAGACGGTTTATGAGCAATATATTACGTTGCCGATAATTCTTGCAGGTGTTATTGGTGCCGTTATATGGAACTTGCTTACATGGTGGAAGGGTATCCCTTCATCTTCTTCACATACTCTTATCGGTGGCTTCGCCGGTGCTGCAATTATGGCAAACGGCTTTCAGGCAATCCAGGGATCTGTGATTTTCAAGATAGCTGCATTCATTCTGTTGGCTCCGTTAATCGGTATGGTAATAGCATTTTTCACATCAATGGTTGTGCTGTATGTATGCCGAAAGATGAATCACGCTAAGGCTGAGGTTTGGTTTAAACATCTTCAGCTAGTATCTTCAGCCCTGTTCAGTATTGGTCATGGTTTGAATGACTCTCAGAAGGTTATGGGTATAATCGCCGCTGCGCTTATTGCAGCTCATCCGCTTCATATTGGTATGGGAATACATACTATTGACGATATTCCTGATTGGGTGGCTTTCTCTTGTTTCTTTGCTATATCAGCTGGAACAATGTCGGGAGGTTGGAAAATCGTTAAGACGATGGGTACAAAGATTACGAAGGTAACTCCGTTTGAAGGAGTTGTTGCAGAGACATCTGGTGCCTTGACATTATTTTTTACCGAATATTTAAAGATTCCTGTTAGTACCACTCATACCATAGCTGGTGCAATCATGGGAGTAGGAGCTACAAAGCGACTATCTGCAGTTAGATGGGGTGTTACAAAGGATTTGATGGTAGCATGGCTTCTCACCATTCCGGTAAGTGCACTCCTTGGAGCTTTGATTTATCTAGTGGTGTCACTTTTCTTGTGATGTTATACTGATAATAAACAAGCGTTACAAAAGAAAGTGCAATTTAATGCATAAGTTTTCTTTTGTAACGTTTTTCTTTTTCTAGTAATATAATACTATAATCTCTGAACACAATTGTAAAAGATATTTGTGAAGTTTGCAAACTATCGTTAAAAGCCATGCAGATAGTCAAATATATGTTATTTGAATTGTGAAAAACACTTTTTGACAGGACAAAAAATGTACCTTTGTGCGAAAAGTAAAAGGATGACAGTTTTAACATTTACAATTATTTTAATCTGTTCGGCTTTCCTTGCCGGACTTCTCGGTTCCCTTACGGGCTTAGGCGGTGGAGTGGTAGTGATACCAGTATTGACACTTTGTTTTAATATTGATTTCCATTATGCCATAGGTGCAGCCCTTGTTGCGTCAATCGCTACATCATCTGGTTCAGCCAGTGCTTATGTAAAGGAAGGAATAACGAATATCCGTCTTGGAATGTTTTTGGAGATAGCTACAACTATTGGAGCCGTTGGTGGAGCATTCATAGCCCTTTGGATGCCAACAAACATTATCGCAGTTATCTTTGGTTTAGTATTGATATTGACTTCTGCCATGCAAATGCGCAGAAAGGTTGACCATACAAATGTTGTGGGAAGCGAGTTAGCACGCAAACTAAAGCTATATGGTACTTATCCAACTAAAGATGGTGAGAAAAAATACGAACTTACTAATGTTGGTGGAGGATTCTCTGTAATGCTTGGTGCTGGAGTTCTTTCTGGTCTTCTTGGTATTGGTAGTGGTGCCTTGAAGGTGCTTGCTATGGATGCCGCAATGAAAGTTCCATTTAAAGTAAGTACAACAACGAGTAATTTTATGATAGGTGTTACAGCCGTTGCTTCAGCTGTTGTTTATATTCAGAGAGGATATATAGCTCCAGGAATAGCTTTCCCGATAATGATCGGAGTCTTGGGTGGTTCGCTTTTTGGCGCCCGATTATTGAAGCGCCTCGATGTAACAGTGTTGAGAAAGATATTTGTCATTGCAATTCTATTGGTTGCAATAAATATGATTTATAATGGTGTAATGGGTAAATTTTAAGTATATGGAATTGATGAATGAAAACAAGAAGATGCAGCAGTTGATAAGTTCAACTCTGCGTGTCGGCGTAATGACAGCATGTTGTATTGCCATTCTCAGTGGAACATACTATTTGATTTGTCACGGTTCTGAACCAATCCCGAATTATTATACATTTCATGGCGAACCGTCATCATTGACTTCATTGAGCGGTATATTCACTGGGGTGTTTCATTTTCAGGCAGCAAACTGGATACAACTTGGAGTATTGGTCCTTATGCTTACTCCTATAACGAGAATCATTCTTTCCCTGTTTGACTTTGCTCATCAGCGTGACTGGCTCTATGTTACCATAACGGCAATAGTCTTTCTGGTGATATTGTCAAATTCGCTTGGTGGAATATTATAAACATATATATATATTACTGCAGGAGTTTATCTCCTGCATTTTTTTTATCGAAAAAAACCAGCAAATTATTAGTTCGTATAAGAAAATGTTGTATATTTGCTATTGTAATTAAATAGCATGGTTGAGGCATGTAATATTATTGTAACTATAATGAAATAGATATAAATTAACAAAGTTGTATCTTTGCAACATCTCAAATAATAAAGACATGACAGAAAATAATTATCGAATCCTTGTTGTTGACGATGAACAGGACTTGTGTGAAATTCTGAAGTTCAATCTTGAAACTGAAGGATATCAAGTGGAGACTGCTAACTCTGCCGAAGATGCTATGACTATGGATATAGCTGGCTTCGACTTATTGCTGCTAGATGTGATGATGGGCGGCATTTCAGGCTTCTCTATGGCTAAGACTATAAAGAAAGAACCTGCAACGGCGAATATTCCGATAATATTCCTTACTGCCCGTGATACAGAAAACGACACGGTAACTGGATTTAATATCGGCGCCGATGATTATATATCGAAGCCGTTTTCAATTAGGGAAGTTATGGTAAGGGTGCGGGCTGTATTGCGACGGACAGCTGAAGACAGTACTTCTGTCGAACAGCAATACCTAAGATACCAAGGGCTGGAAATGAACCTAAGCAAAAAAACGGTGGCAATTGATGGAGACGACATCCCTTTCACTAAAACTGAATTTGAACTTCTGCAACTGCTTATTGAAGAACGCGGAAGAGTATTCTCTCGCCAGGAACTTATAGACCGTATTTGGCCTAAAGACGTATTGGTGCTTGACAGAACTGTTGATGTTAACATCACAAGATTGAGAAAGAAGATTGGTAGATTCTCTAAATGTATAGTCACAAGACTGGGATTTGGATATTATTTCGACTCATAAAGACACCTTAATACATTATATAGTAAAAGAATGAAGAGGATATCGGTAGGAACAAAACTACATCTGACCGTAATGCTTGTCTTTCTCTCATTTGCCGTGGCATTTACGCTGTTTCAGCATTTCAGAGAAAAGCAATATAAGGTAGATAATCTTGAAATACGCTTGCAATCTTTTAATGAGAGTATGGACGATGCTTTGCACTATATTGGAAAAAACGATGAGAAGACACTTGCTGGTTACGTGAGGCGTAATAAACTTCCCGACCTTAGAGTTACCATTATCATGCCTAATGGAAAGGTTATATTCGACAATATAAGGAAGGATTATCAAAATTTTGCTAACCATGCAAACAGAAAAGAAGTTAAGTATGCTCTAAAATATGGCTCTGGTTCAGAAATAGACCGTAACAGCAGTACGTTGAAAAAGGAATATTTCTATTCTGCGACCTATTTTAAGAATGACGGTTTTATAATACGCAGTGCACTGCCTTATGACAATAACCTTACTGAATCTCTGAGAACAGATCAGCATTATATCTGGTTCTCTCTTACGGCAATAATTATTCTTACGCTGGTGCTGTATAAGTTTACTGGTCCTCTTGGAAGAAATATCACAAAACTGCGGAGTTTCGCAAGTAAAGCCGACCATAATGAGAGTCTTGACACAGAAGATCTTATGGAATTTCCTGGTGATGAACTCGGTGAGATTGCTGAGAAAATTATTAAGTTGTATAAGCGGTTACAGTCTACGCGAAAGGAACAGGACGTACTGAAACGACAGTTGACTCAGAATATTGCGCATGAATTGAAGACTCCTGTTGCAAGTATACAAGGATATCTTGAGACGATTCTCGACAATCCTAATATAAATGAGGAAACAAAATTACAGTTTATGCAGAGATGTTATGCGCAAAGTCAGAGGCTCACGGCATTATTGCAAGATATATCAACACTGAACCGTATGGATGATGCTCCTGATATGATTGACTTCACGAGTGTGAATATATCGCAGACAGTGAAGGATATTATTAAGGAAACAGCATTGCAGCTTAGTCAGAAACAGATGACGTTTATCAATGCGTTACCTGAGAATATAGTTATCAACGGCAACCAAAGTCTAATATATAGTATCTTCCGCAATCTTACAGACAATGCCATCGCATACGCTGGAGTAGGAACAGAGATAACTCTGAGCGCTGTGGACGACGGAAAGGAATGGAAGTTTATTTTCAAGGACAACGGCATTGGTGTTTCACATCAGCATCTGGCACGACTGTTTGAACGTTTCTATCTAGTAGACAAGGGACGAAGCCGAAAGATGGGAGGTACAGGCCTAGGACTAGCAATAGTGAAGAATGCTGTGCTTCTACATAAAGGAATGATAAAAGTGGAAAATAGGAAAGAGGGCGGATTAATGTTTACCTTCTTCTTGCAGAAATAAAATAGTAAAGGCTGATGAAAATTTCATCAGCCTTCATTTTTATAGTTATAGTGGTGTTGCAAAAATGTAAGTCCTTATGAGCCAATAGCTGAGAATGCCAGCAATATATCCGACAAAAGCTATCCAACTGACTTTCTTCATGTACCAACCAAATGTTATTTTCTCCAATCCCATAACAACAACTCCAGCAGCACTGCCGATGATTAATATGCTTCCACCGACTCCTGCACAATACGCAAGAAGTTGCCAGAACAAACCGTCAACGGCAATATCACCAGTGGGTGCGATTGGATACATACCCATACATCCAGCAACTAACGGTACATTGTCGACGATACTTGACACAATACCTATTATTCCGGTTACCATATAGTGGTTGCCATTGAATGTTGTATTAAGAGTTGATCCAAGTGATGTGAGAATTCCTACTTCCTCAAGACATGCGACAGCCATCAATATGCCGAGGAAGAAAAGTATTGTTGTCATGTCTATGCGAGACAATAAGTTACTTACTCTCTTCTGGAATGTCACTTTGGAATTCACTTTATGCAAACGACGATAGAATAATTCAGTGGTAGTCCATAGTATTCCAAGGACAAAGAGTATTCCTACAAACGGAGGAAGATTTGTTAATGACTTAAATACAGGTACAAACATCAGACCACCTACACCTATGAAAAATATAACCTTGCGCTCTATGCCGGAGAATTCCAATACACCTTTTTCACGATTTTCATGAGAGTCCGCATTGGTGTTTAGTTCCCCTTTGAGCTGAGTCTGTAATATCAATGCTGGAATTACGAGTGAAACAACTGCCGGAACAAACATTTCTGATATGATACCGAGAGCAGTTATCACACCCTTGTTCCATAGCATTATCGTTGTGACGTCGCCGATAGGGGAGAAAGCTCCGCCTGCATTTGCAGCTATGATTACAAGCGATGCATATATGATGCGATCCTTATGCTCGTGAACCAACTTACGCAAAATCATAATCATCACGATACTTGTGGTGAGATTGTCGAGGATAGCAGAAAGGAAGAATGTCATGAAGGCTATTTTCCAGAGCAATTCTCGCTTACTCTTGGTGAACATTCTGCTCTGTACCCAGTTGAATCCACCATTCTGGTCGACAATTTCAACTATAGTCATTGCGCCCATAAGGAAGAATAATGTAGTACTGGTGCTTCCCAAGTGTCGTTCAATGGCATTGCATGCCTCATTAATCAAGCCATTACCAGTAAAGCCGGAAATGTAATTCCCCGGGTTGACCATGAACAGTGTCCAACATGCAACAAACATAAGCAGTGCTACGGCTGCCTTGTTTACTTTTGTAATACTTTCAAGGGCTATAAAGAGATAACCCACAACGAATACTACAACAATAGCGATTGTTAAAGAACTCATCTTTTCTAATAATTTAATTTGTAGTTATAAGTAATTTGTTTTTCAATACGCGAACAAAGATACTTCAAATGAGTGTAAATGCAAAATTAAAAACAAGTTTTTCTTTGCATTTACGTTCGTTTCTATTATCTTTGTAGCATGAATACTCAAAATACTGACAATGTTAAGATGAGCGAAAACATAATCATTGCTGATGCTGATTATGTGAATTCTGTAGCTTTCAACCTTATCGTAAATTTCGAGCGTATGATTGGTCGTGCCATCTCAAAAGCTGACCTTAGCCAATGGGCTGTATGTGTCGCTCTTGACGGTGGAGTACGTGAGGGCAAGAACGATACTCAGATGGTACTTGTACATGATAAAAAAAATACATCCATGGACAATTTTAAACCTTCTGATTATGAAAAGGATTTAAATTCAAAAGCTTTTAATGACGAGAAACTTGGGGAGTTTACTGTTACTTCTGTTGAAGCAGGAGATATGGTGAGCAAAGATGAATATATTGAAAATGTGCTCAAGACCGTCTTGCAACATGATGAAGTGAAGCGAGTGATGATTATTCCTGACAGTGAAAATAGTGATGTGTATTCACAGATTAGAAGTTTGCTGCGCAATGTGGATGACGACAACAAGCGAATAACAATGTTTGCCATGCAACCTGTTGAAGGTGGCAATTTCCGTCAGGAAATATTGGGATATTCGCTGATGAATGCTCTTGGTATTCGCGCTGATGAAGTCAACGGCAAATAATTAGAATAAAAATAAAAGATATAAATATGAGTAGAGTTTTAATGATTGGAGCCGGTGGCGTAGCTACAGTTGCGGCTTTTAAAATTGCCCAGAATACAGATACGTTTTCTGATTTTATGATCGCTTCTCGTCGTAAGGCGAAATGCGACAAACTGGTTGAGTCTATTCACAAAGCAGGTCTGAATATGGATATCAAGACTGCTCAGGTGGATGCAGACGATGTTGAACAGTTGAAGACCCTTTTCAATAGTTTTAAACCCGAACTCGTAATTAATCTGGCTTTACCTTATCAGGACCTCACTATCATGGACGCATGTCTGGCTTGCGGATGCAACTATCTTGACACAGCTAACTATGAACCAAAAGATGAGGCTCACTTTGAATACAGTTGGCAATGGGCTTATAAGGATAAGTTTGAAAAAGCCGGACTGACAGCTATCCTTGGATGTGGTTTCGATCCAGGAGTAAGTGGAATATATACAGCTTATGCGGCAAAACATCACTTCGATGAAATTCAATATCTTGACATCGTTGACTGTAATGCCGGAAACCACCACAAGGCTTTCGCTACAAACTTCAACCCAGAGATAAACATACGTGAGATTACACAGAAGGGACTGTATTATAAGAACGGTGAATGGATTGAAACAGATCCATTGGTTGTTCATCAAGACCTTACATATCCTAACATCGGTCCACGTGATAGTTATCTTATGCATCACGAAGAACTGGAGAGTTTGGTTAAGAACTACCCAACTATCAAGCAGGCTCGTTTCTGGATGACTTTCGGTCAGCAATATCTTAACTATCTCGATGTGATACAGAATATCGGAATGGCACGCATAGACGAAGTAGAATACGAAGCACCTCTTGCTGATGGCTCAGGGAAGACTACTCGTGTGAAGATTGTTCCGTTGCAGTTTCTTAAAGCTGTATTGCCTAATCCACAGGAACTTGGTGAAAACTATGAGGGTGAGACTAGTATAGGTTGTCGCATACGTGGTATCAAAGACGGTAAAGAACATACATATTATGTTTACAACAACTGTAAGCATCACGATGCATACAAGGAGACTGGTATGCAGGGCGTTAGCTACACAACAGGTGTTCCAGCAATGATTGGGGCAATGATGTTTGTAAAAGGCATCTGGAAGAAAGCTGGTGTGTGGAATGTTGAGGACTTTGATCCAGATCCATTCATGGAACAGCTAAATAAGCAGGGACTTCCTTGGCATGAGGAGTTTGACGGTGACTTGGAATTATAATCAAATTTAAATAAAATAGTCTGCCTTATATAAAATAAAGGTAGACTTTAATACTATATTATTATGGCAAAAGAAACAGATCAGGCTGCTGTAAAAGGCGATAAGTTGAAGGCTTTGCAGGCAGCTATGTCTAAAATAGAAAAGGATTTCGGTAAAGGCTCTATCATGCGAATGGGAGATGAGAAAGTCGAAAATGTAGATATAATACCTACTGGTAGTATCGGACTAGATGCTGCTCTTGGTGTTGGCGGTTATCCTCGTGGACGTGTGGTAGAAATCTATGGTCCTGAATCGTCTGGTAAGACAACTCTTGCTATTCATGCTATCGCTGAAGCACAGAAGTTGGGCGGAATCGCAGCCTTCATAGATGCAGAGCATGCCTTTGATAGATTCTACGCTGAAAAGTTAGGCGTTGATGTGGATAATCTTTGGATTAGCCAACCAGACAATGGAGAGCAGGCTTTACAGATTGCTGATGAACTTATCCGTTCAAGCGCTGTTGATATTCTTGTTATAGACTCTGTTGCCGCTCTTACTCCTAAGAAGGAAATAGAGGGTGATATGGGTGATAACGTCGTTGGTCTTCAGGCTCGACTTATGAGTCAAGCTTTACGTAAGCTCACTTCTACAATCAGCAAGACAAACACTTGTTGTGTATTCATCAACCAGTTACGTGAAAAGATTGGTGTGATGTTTGGAAATCCAGAAACCACAACTGGTGGTAACGCATTGAAGTTCTATAGCAGTGTGCGTCTTGACATCCGTCGTGTGACAAGCATCAAGGATGGTGACAAGGTTGTTGGTAATCAGGTACGTGTGAAGGTTGTGAAGAATAAGGTTGCGCCTCCTTTCCGCAAGGCAGAGTTTGAAATTACTTTTGGTGAGGGTATCAGTAAGGTCGGTGAGATAGTAGACCTAGGAGTTGAATATGGTGTTGTTCAGAAGAGTGGCAGCTGGTTCAGCTATAACGGTTCTAAACTAGCTCAGGGACGTGACGCAACGAAAAGTTTGCTTAAGGACAATCCTGAACTATGTGATGAACTAGAAGGACTTATCATGCAGGCAATTGAAAGCAAAAAGTAGTATTTGCTTATATTCTATATAATATAAAATGGGATTTGATTTATAAAATCAAATCCCATTTTTTAAATTTATACGTGCTTTATAGTTGGAGCATTGAGCCACTTTCCACGTAAAAGGCGTACAAGGAATAATATTCCACGTGAAGTTAGTTCTATTGCCATGGCAAACCATACACCTCTTAGCCCATATTGTGAAGCCAATGCGTATGCTATGGTGAGGCGTATGCCCCACATCGTACATAGATTTATAAGTACAGGTTTTAATGTGTCGCCTGCACCAACGCATACACTGTAAGTCACGATGCTTGCTGCAAAGAAAGGTTCGGCTAAGGCCTCTATTCGCAGACACTGTGCACCAAGATCTTGGATTGCGCCGACACTAGATAAAATCGACATCATCTCTGGTGCGAATATATACATTATAATTCCCATGAAAGCCATTACAGCCATGCCAAGTCCTACAGTCATGTGGGCAAAGCTCTTGCAAAGGTCTTTTCTTCCTGCTCCGAAAGTCTGACCTACCAACGTGCTGGCTGCATCGCCGATACCATATCCTGGCATGTAGCATAGGCTCTCTACCGTTATGGCAAATGAGTTGGCTGCTATTGCGATGTTACCCAATGGAGCCACAATAATTGTACATATAACTTGTGCGCCACTCATAAGCATAGCCTGCAAGGCTATAGGTCCGCTTATCTTTGCTGCATTTCGTACATAAGCCCAGTTCCAGCGGAATTTAATTTTATCAAGATGCAATGCCAAAATCTTACTTTTGCAAGTAGACTGCCATACCATAGGAAGTACTGTAACTACATAAGCCAACAGTGTGCCCAATGCGGCTCCGGCAACTCCCAACTTGAATATATAGATAAAGATGTAGTTGAATACAACATCAAGCAAGCACATCACGACAGAAAGTATACTTGGAATCTTCATGTTGCCTGATGATTTCAACATTGATGCTGACATGAAGTATAGAAGCACGAACGGTAATGCAAAAGAATATATAAGGAAGTAGGCTGATGAATTTCCGGCAATGTCCGCGCCACCCCCCAACCAATATGGCAAGCGACTGTGTATAGCTATGCCAATAGTCATCATCAGCAGACTAAAAATCAATCCACATATCAATGCATGGCGAAATACTTGTCGAGCTTTAAAAAAGTCGTTGGCACCAATGAAATGAGCAACCTGAACAGAAAAACCTATAGATAAGGCACTTAGCATGCTACCCATGAGCCATGTGGTACTCTCTACAATACCGATGCTTGCTGAAGCCTCTGCACCAAGATGACCTACCATTGCTGCATCTATGAAAAACATCATTACGGATGTTATCTGTGCTAACATAGAAGGTATACTCAATCCTATTATAAGATTGAATTTCTCTCTTTGTGTCATTGGGTTGCCATTCCTGATTTTTGCTAATAAAGCGTCGCTCTTTCTGTTGCTGAACATAAATATCTATTGAAACTGCAAAATTACTGTAAATACATTGAATTTCAAAATTATAGCTTGTTTTTAAACGACCACAATTACTGAAATACACAAAAAAACGATTCCATGTCTTTGGAATCGTTACTCTCAAATTTATACTGATACTATTTCTTGCTCTCTAAAATTTGTTATCCGTATCTGAACCAATCTTTATTTACCTCTTAAAGAATCTTTCTACTAATTGAAATCAATATAACACCTAATAAAACATAGGCTTTCACTAATACCATTTTCCTGAATTCTCTTTACCTTAACTAAATACCTAACGTTATCCTAAATCAATTTACCTTTGTCTTTTGATAATGCAAAGGTAGTAACTATATATCATTCAATAATGGTTTTGAAGTTTTTTATTCTTAGTGAGTGTGTATTCTTGATATATGTCAAGATGTGTGTTCGCACACAATGTTAAACGCATAACATTCTATATAGTTTTACATTCATATTTGATATTATAAAAAAGCGGTGATCTACTTTTAGTAAATCACCGCTATATAGCCTATTATATATTATATATCAAAAAATATTTCTATTTATCTATCCAAGTATTAGTATTACCTGTAGACTTCGCCTTGAAATCAGGAACAGTAACGTTAACATGATAATAGCTCACTAGCGTAATGTCGAATACAAGGGTAGAATAACCAGGGATACCTGTAGTGCCAGCTGAACCATAGCCCAACTGATAAGGAATATAAACTCTCCATCTGTCGCCTATGTGCATATTCTGTAATGCGGTAGAAAAACCATCAACGACATTACTAACGGCAAGCTTAGTTGGTACATTAGTAGAGGGATTATACTCATCAGTACTCCAGCTCTTGTTGAATACGTATCCTTCCGAATAACTTGTAGAAGGCAACAGACGACCTTCATAATGCACGCGTACTGAGTCGCTGTATATAGGGCTTATCGTACCGCTACCTTTAGTGATCACTTGAGCCACGATATAATCTTCAGGATTATTATGAATACTATCCTGATAAGACCATTCCTTGATGACCTTCCATGAATCACTTCCAGATGCTACATACTTCACAGCCTCGGCATAAATGCTGTTGAACTTGCTTTCGTTTGTAGCCTTCCAGTTAGGATACTCCTCTACAGTGTTGCTATTTTCGCTGCATGATGACAATCCTGTGATTGTCATTGCTAGCAACATGATATATAATATATGATATTTTTTCATTAGTCTATATTAAGTTTTTTAAGAAGATTTGTGATGCTAACACGATCTTCCATTTTTGAACGCAAATCATCAATGTCTACACGCTCTTGCTCCATAGTGTCACGATAACGCAAAGTAACCTTGTGGTCATTTGGTGTGTCGTGGTCTACTGTTACACAGAAAGGAGTACCTACAGCATCCTGACGGCGATAACGCTTACCAATAGAATCCTTAGGGTCACCATAGTGAGTATTGAAATGGAACTTGAGATCGTTTACAATCTTATAAGCCAATTCTGGCAGACCGTCTTTTTTGTCAAGTGGGAACACTGCACATTTAACTGGAGCAAGTGCCTCTGGCAACTTCAACACGATGCGTGTCTCACCGTTCTCAAGCTGCTCCTCTGTATAACTGCTACAAAGGATAGATAGGAACATACGGTCAACACCAATAGATGTCTCAACGTCATACGGAGTGTAGCTTTCATTTTTTTCAGGATCGAAATATTTAATCTGTCGACCGCTGAATTTCTCGTGCTGGCTCAAGTCAAAGTCTGTACGAGAGTGGATACCTTCAACTTCCTTGAAACCGAAAGGCATTTTGAATTCTATATCTGTAGCTGCATTGGCGTAGTGAGCGAGTTTCTCATGATCGTGGAAACGATAATTCTCGGCACCCATACCAAGAGCCTCATGCCATGCAAGGCGATGCTTCTTCCAATACTCAAACCATTTCATCTCTGTTCCTGGTTGGCAGAAGAACTGCATTTCCATCTGTTCGAACTCACGCATGCGGAATACGAACTGACGTGCAACTATCTCGTTTCTGAAAGCCTTACCAATCTGTGCGATACCAAAAGGCAGTTTCATGCGACCTGTCTTCTGTACGTTCAGATAGTTTACGAATATACCCTGTGCTGTCTCAGGACGAAGATATATCTTATTAGCTTGATCACTAAGTGAACCGATTTCTGTAGAGAACATCAAGTTGAACTGACGTACGTCTGTCCAGTTCTTAGTTCCACTGATAGGGTCTACAATATTCTCGTCAATTATAATTTGTTTCAAGGCTTCAAGGTCTGGACCTTGCATAGCCTCTGCATATCTTGTATGAAGATCATTGCGTTTATTCAGGTTCTCAAGTACGCGAGGATTAGTTTCACGGAATTGAGCCTCGTCAAAAGAGTCGCCGAAACGCTTCTTTGCCTTTGCAACTTCTTTCTCTATTTTTTCTTCGTATTTGCCAATCTGGTCCTCAATAAGGTTATCGGCACGATAACGCTTTTTTGAATCGCGGTTGTCAATCAATGGGTCGTTGAATGCGTCGACGTGACCGCTTGCTTTCCAAACTGTAGGATGCATAAAAATGCTGGCATCAATACCTACGATGTTGCTGTGAAGCAATACCATACTTTTCCACCAGTATTCCTTAATGTTATTCTTAAGTTCAACACCATTCTGACCGTAGTCATAAACAGCTGCTAGTCCGTCATAAATTTCACTACTAGGGAAGACGAAGCCATATTCTTTACAATGACTAACAATCTTCTTGAATACATCTTCTTGTGCCATAATTACTAAGTGTTCAAATTTTTCTGCAAAGATACAATATTTATAACAAAAAAAGCTCTATTTAATTATTAATTTGGTTCTACTTTAAGGATAAATAAGACATTTATCAATTTTTTTTTGTATCTTTGCATCATTCTATAATTCTAGATTAAATCAAGACTACGACAAAAATACATACATGGACGATAACTATACAGACAATAATGATATTGTAAACAATGAGGATGAGGAATTGACCGATAATACGCATTCCGACTATAAACCGGTTGACAAATTTGACGCGTCTGCCGTTCATCACCTCAGTGGCATGTATAAGAATTGGTTTCTTGATTATGCCAGTTACGTAATTTTGGAACGTGCCGTCCCGCATATTGAGGACGGACTGAAACCTGTACAGAGACGTATCCTGCACTCTATGAAGAGAATGGATGACGGACGATACAACAAGGTTGCTAATATCGTGGGACACACTATGCAGTTTCATCCTCATGGTGACGCATCTATTGGTGATGCACTTGTGCAGATGGGACAGAAAGACTTGTTGATTGACACACAGGGTAACTGGGGTAACATTCTTACCGGTGACCGTGCTGCCGCTCCACGTTATATTGAGGCACGTTTGTCTAAGTTTGCCCTTGATGTCGTCTTTAATCCTAAAACTACCGATTGGCAGTTGAGTTATGACGGACGTAACAAGGAGCCTATAACCCTACCAGTAAAGTTTCCTATGTTACTGGCACAGGGTGCAGAAGGTATTGCCGTAGGTCTTAGCAGTAAGATTCTTCCACATAATTTTAATGATATTTGTGATGCAGCAATAAACTATCTAAGTGGAAAAGACTTCCAGTTATATCCCGATTTCCCTACTGGTGGAGCTATCGACGTTATTAAATATAATGATGGGCAGCGTGGTGGAGCTTTAAAGGTGCGTGCGAAAATAGAAAAACTTGATAGTAAGACTCTTGTGATACGTGAAATACCGTTCAGCAAGAATACCACGACTCTTATTGACAGCATACTTCGTGCAATCGACAAGGGTAAGATAAAGGCAAAGCGTGTTGATGACAATACTGCTGCCGAGGTAGAAATACAGATACATCTTGCACCTGGTGTTTCATCAGATAAGACAATAGATGCACTTTACGCATTCAGTGACTGCGAAATAAATTTATCTCCTAACTGTTGCGTAATTGAAGATAATATACCACGTTTCCTTACGGTTAGTGATGTGCTTCGCCATAGTGCTGAACGTACAATGGGACTGTTGCGCAAGGAACTTCAGATACGTCGTGGGGAATTGCTAGAACAGTTATTCTTTGCGAGCCTTGAACGTATATTTATCGAGCAGCGAATATATAAGGAAAAGAAATTTGAGCAGGCTCCAGATATGGATGCGGCTATCGCTTTTGTCGATGAGAAGCTTACTCCTTTTAAGCCAGACTTCATACGTGACGTTACACGTGATGATATACTCAGACTTATGGAAATAAAGATGCAACGCATCCTGAAGTTCAATAAGGATAAGGCAGAGGAACTTCTCGCAAGGATTAAGGCTGAAGTTGCTGATATCGACAATGACCTTGGCCATATGACAGATGTAACGATAAACTGGTTTAAGTTTATAAAGAATAAATATGGTGCCGATCATCCTCGTCATACCGAAATACGCAGCTTTGATACGATAGATAGTACAAAGGTCGTTGAAGCCAATCAAAAACTTTATATCAATCGTCAGGAAGGCTTTGTCGGTACTGGATTGAAAAAAGATGAGTTTGTATGTAACTGTTCAGATATTGATGATATCATAATTTTCTATAAGGACGGATTGTTTAAGGTGATAAAAGTTGCCGATAAGATATTTGTCGGTAAGGGTATCATCTGGTTGCAGGTGTTCAAGAAAAACGATAAACGTACTATATATAATGTAGTATATAGGGACGGGAAACAAGGATGTTATTTTATCAAACGATTCAATGTCACTAGTATAACACGTGACAGGGATTACAACTTAACGCTTGGTACTCCAGGATCAAAAATCATGTATTTCACAGCCAATCCAAATGGTGAGGCAGAGATGATAAAGATCACTCTTGATATTGATCCTAAGATGAAGCGACAGAATATTTTCCGTGAAAAGGACTTCAGTGAAGTTATGATTAAGTCACGCTCAGCAAAGGGAAATCTTCTATCTAAAGTGGGCATACATCGCATAAGTCTTAAAAATCATGGTCATTCTACTCTCGGTGGACGTAAGGTGTGGTATGATCCTGATGTTAAGCGAATCAACTACGAGGAACACGGATACTCATTGGGTGAATTCTTGGATGAGGATCGCATACTTGTTGTACTCAAAAACGGTGATTTCTATATCACAGACTTTGATGCAAATAACCATTATCCTGATAATATTTTACGTATTGAGAAATGGAATCAGCATAAAGTGTGGACAGTAGTGCTGTATGATGCCGACAATCAAGGTTATCCATATATCAAGCGATTTACGATGGATGCAATTAAACGACCTCAAAACATTTTGGGCGATAATGTAAACAGCCAACTCGTATTACTAACAGATAAATATTATCCTCTAATAAAAGTTACTTATGGAGGTGATGACTGTGTGAGACCGTATGAGGAACTTGACGCTGAACAATTCATAGGAGTGAAGGGATTTAAGGCTAAGGGTAAGAGAATCACCACTTGGCAGATTGACTCGATAACCGAGTTGGAACCTAAAAGATTCAATGAAGAGGAATACGTCACAATTGGAGACACTGAAAACGAAAACGAAGATGAAGATGAGGAAAATCTTGACCCGGATGCTGGTAAAAGCCAGCAACAAATAATCGATGAGCAGATAGGACAGCTCAACTTATTCCCTGAAGACAATGAAAATAAAGACGATAAAAAATAAAATTCTTCTCATGTTGCCAGTCTTATTAATGTGCAACATGAGTATGAATGCACAAACCGACTCTTTAAGATTTGGCGATAAGTTTATCACCAACGCTAAGATGATTGGTATAGGAACAACGAATATACTTGATACTTATCTAAGCCCTGAAAAATACACTGGTACCGATGTGCGATATATCAGTCATACATTGAGACAAAGACAAGGACACAGATTTATCTATGAATTTGTTCATCAGGGTAATGTTTCGTATATTGATAATCGTTCCGGAGACGGAAAGGAGATGTCGGCCAACTATAATTTTCAATACGGTGTGCATTACCTGTGCAATACCTGGAATATGGGAAGCAACCAACTCTTGCTTGAAGCTGGTGGAAATATTGAGATAAACCTTGGATTTATATACAATACCCGTAATAGTAACAATCCTGCACAAGCACGTGGATTTATAAATATTGTGCCAACAGCGGCTCTTGAATACAATTTCCATAATCCTTTTCATAGTGGAGTTTATCGCGACTTTAAACTAAGATATGAGATAGGTGTTCCTGTTGCCGGACTTATGTTCAGTCCTAATTACGGGCAGTCTTATTATGAGACA
This sequence comes from Prevotella sp., assembly GCA_018053665.1. Lineage (GTDB taxonomy): Bacteria > Bacteroidota > Bacteroidia > Bacteroidales > Bacteroidaceae > Prevotella. The sequence continues at coordinate 126 of JAGPKZ010000033.1, read as the reverse complement.
TTCTCTGAAGGCAATTACGACCACAATGTCTGTTTCACGCATCCAGGTAATGCCCCTTCGTTGCGCAATATGCTAACTTTTGATTTTCCAATATTGCATTCCATTTTCCGCATAGGATATCTTGGC
>JAGPKZ010000096.1 GCA_018053665.1 Prevotella sp. | reverse complement strand
TTTTGTTTTCCCGTATAATAGGCTTCCAGTCCTATTTTCCATTTGTCTTCAACCTCATACATCAGTACGGAGTTTACTTTATGTTTGGGGGTAAGTGTTTTGCGGTAGCTTCTGCCGTCTTCCTTTATTCCTCCTCTTTTTTATATCAAGTCATTCAATATGCAATACTGAGAATCATATCTTGTTCCTTTATCATATGGAACTTTATTGGAGTGAACTGATGAAGCATTCAATTCGATATTATAAAATTCCACAACGGCATATAAACTTGTCGTTTTAACGTTTTTGTAGATGTTGCTATCTATCTCATCTGTAACCATAATCTGACATGGCTTTATGACTTTTAGCAAGTGTTGTCCTTCATCTTTTCGAGTATGGAAAAGAATATAACCAACTGAAGATAGATTATTCATGATATTCTGTCGTTCGGGTGTATTCTTTAGTGCTACTGCTATGACGCCGTTATTAATAAAATTCACCTTCTTCTGCTCATAATTTTCCATCATGACCATCAATACACCATTCTTTTCTCTTGGAGCATTTTCTGATGGGGCATAACCTTGTGCTATGACAGGAGCTAAAGCTTCTTCCGGCTGCACACCAAGCTTACATTCCGATATAAAGAAAGATTTGCGGAGTTCATTCAACAACACGCCATTGTTTTCTTTTTCCTCTTGGCTATTAGATAGAGCCAATGAAAATACACCGCCGTCAGCAAAAGGAGCATACACTTTACCAAGTACTTGCTTGAAATGACGCTTTATATATTCCTCGCCGTTCACATCAGGATGAGCCTGCATAGCGTAGAAATCATAATCATTCTGTAGCCAATCTTGAATTTCTGTACGGAAGCGGTTTCGCACTTTGTGTTTCCATTCCTCTTTCTGACTGGCATTATTACGAGCGTAAAGAGATAGTACAAATAAGAAGTTCACATCGTAGTGAAACAGCAATAGCGTGTCACGATCGAATAGGCGATTTTTAAAATGCTCTTTACGGTGACGCTTATTCTTCCTATCGGTCTGTGCTATGCCATCTTCCGTATAGTCGAAGTGTTCATCCATTTTTCCAGATACAAAGAAGTTGGGGATGATGTTGTAACCTTCGGTCACATCGTCACGCAATTTCACTTGTGGCTCTTTTCCTTGACCCCACAAATCCAAATTCCATTGAATAACATTTCGTGCATATGTATATTGCTTATAGATAGACTCTTTACCAAGTTCATGCCCCATCTTGTAGTACTTGGAATCGCCAATATAATAGGTTGGTTTGTCTTCGTTCTCAATCAAGCTTTGGGCGGTAAAGAGGTGATCGACAATCTTTCCATCGTCTTGTTTCTTCTGCATACCATCAGGAAGCGGATTATCGCCTACCAGTTCATCTATAATAGCTTCAAAAACGATATAGAAATCCTTGACGAGCAAGTATTCTTTTTTCTCTGTGCTAACGTAAACAAGGAGTGGCTCATCAAAGAAAGCATAGCATAATTGCCATAGTTCCAATGCCTTATCCGAGAAATACTTGTACTTTATTTGTAACAATCTACGCTTTCCTAAGCCATTCATATAGGCATTGAACTTACCACCAGTTATCAACTGAAATTGGCAGGCAATGTTTGCCTCAAACCCATAGGCATCACAGATATATTTCAATATGGAGTAGAAGATAACAAGCAGTTCTTCATCAAAGTTTACCTGCCGCTTTTTATTTACGAGGTTCAAATAGATGGGCTGCCCATTTTGCACTATGGCTGTTTGTGTGCCGATGGTACGAGTCCAGTTTATCTTGTTCAGACCGCTATGCATGTTTTTCACAACGGTAAAGACAAAGCTTTGATTGTCACGAGCCCATTGTATCAGCGAGAGCAGGATGTCAAGATAGGTGTTGCTCAACCGTCTTCCACCTTTGCCCACCTGTATCATGTGCCTATAATAAACGATGTCCGTGTCGTTTCGTTTATCGTTCTTATAGACGACAATAGCACGATAAATCCACACGGCAAACTTATAGATGAAATTCAGCTCATCAGGCTTCAATATATCATTATCGGGAGTTAGGTTTATAATGTCCTTTGGCTTGTACTTGCCAAACACCAACTCACCACCATTCACATCTTTAAGCAGCACCTTAGGAAGAATGAACACACAATCCTTTAGTAGTGTATTATAGTAATACCCTACATAGTGAATGCTGACATACCCTTCCACATTCTCCAAAGCATCAATGCCTTGGATTACATCGCGTATATCGCTTACCGCATATTGATGTTCCTCTATTAGGATTCGCATAGCTTATTGCTTTATTTCTTCTATCTGAACACCAAGGTACTCTGCATTCACAGCATCGATAAGCTCTTTTACCGTGTCTCTTGAATTATTAACAGTAGCTCTGCGCCATCCATCTTTATTGACCCATACTGATTTATTATCAGCGCACTTGATTTCATAAGAGTAGTTAGCATATCTTTCTGATAATTCATTTCGCCCTGCTTCGTCAACAATAAACCATTTTGTTGGATTGCACGAAACAAATTTACTCCAAATGTTCGCAATTTCTTCTGCTGTTTTGTCGGGATTCATATCTACATATTTCTCCACTGCGGTATAGCCTATAGCATTGTACTTATCTACTTGCTGACCATTCACCTTTATGACAATATTGTCAGCTATAGCTTCATCGGATAATGACTCTGCTCCACCGTCTTCCATCGGTTTGACTCCGAGGTTTGAAAGAAAGGCAACAACATTGTCTTCAACCACCTTTGAGTCTTTACCTTCGGATGTGTAGAACTTATCGAATGTCAGCTTACCTCCTTCGGGATCATTAAAGATGGCATCGCCAAATTCATAGTCCTTAAACACATCATTCCAAATGTAGAATACAACTTTACCTACGAATCGGTCTGTCGTAATAACACCTTCGCCATTAGCTTTACAGAAGTAATAGCCAAGCTTCTTATCCTCAGAACTTGTGGTTGAGCCTATTTTAGCATTGATAGCACTTAGGAATTGCCACCAATCGTATTTCTTGCCACCAGCTTCAATCATCCATCCCTTATTGCCATTGCTAATAGGCATATATTGCCAATCCCATCTGCGCTTAAAGGCTGAATCTATCGGGAACAGACTTTGGTCGGAAGTATTCATGGTAGCCCATATATAGAAGTTGTTGGGCAGGAGCAATATTTCTCCATTCAACACTTCACTCACTACATCTCGACCTTCAAAATCCTTGTTTATGCTACCTTTGTCCGTAACTTCCAAGCCATTGAAAGCCTTTTGTAACTGACGCTTCATATCTGCATCAGCGGTGATAGGATATTCAGAGAATCCATACTCGTTTCTATCAAGGAGTTGGAATAAATCACCAAATATTTGCGCACAGTTACCACGATTGATTTCCTCAATTACGAGGTATTGCTTTTTTACTTCGCCATCCGCTGTATTGGCTTGCTTCTCCCATGCCTTTATATAGGCATTCAAGAATGATTGAGCCACAAACTCATAAACGATTTTCGACTCTGTTCGTGGACTGCCATCTTTATTAGTCACAGGAACAGCCTGCGTGCCAATTACAGCCATCACTTGCTCATCTATAGTCGTAGGTTTATAAGCTCCTACAAAGCTAGCGTAGTCCGTATCAGGGTGAAAAGTGGTTCTAAGAACATCCTCATCCTTTGTTGTATCATTTATAGTGTGGGATTTTCCAGTGCCAGGAGCACCATAATAGATTTGCTGGAGAGACTTATTAATTGTCTCTATTTGACATTTGGTTTCTTTGGTATAATCAGTACTTGAATCAGCCTCAAAATTAGATAAAGAGTCAGAACCTATTAACCAAAATGCGGCATAATTACCATTCTCATCCTTATACAGAGAAATTTTATATGCAGAATTTGGAAGAAGAATAGGTCGTATTATCTTTGAGAATACACCATTTGACTCAAATTGCTTGAAGTATGGACGTAATTTATTTGATCCTAACGAAAGCTTCATTAAAGACTTTGTAGAATACAAACCATTTTCTATCGAGTAGTTATGAAGGCCATTCAATACACCTTGAATGTGTGTCTCAGGACTTTCTCCTTTTTCATAGTAGTATTGGCACACATAACCGAGCATACTAATAATATTTGAAGGAAGAAAGTAATGAGTAATGCTTATTGCACCTTCTTCTGGTTTTGCTCCATTCTTAACACTTGCGTAATATTCAGAAAATTCTTTTTGAAACACCTCGTCAGCTGCACCAAGAAACACATGTACAGTACCATTACCTGAGCCTGATTTTCTGTCAGGAATGAGGAGTTCGTCTTTAACATCTTCCCAATTTACAAATATATCACATATCAGCTGGTTATAACCTAACGCTGACATTTTTTTGTTATATATATCTTCCATAATCTTTCTGTATTATATCACTCACCATATTTTGTAATATCCAATTGTTTAAGCAGTGCGATAAGCACGTCGACAACAATACTATTGCCTGCTTGTTGATAAGATGCTGTATCGCTAACCACAATCTTAAACGAATCTTTAAAGCCCATTAGTCTCAAGCATTCCCGTGGAGTTAATTTTCGTATTCTCCCCTTATGAGTAACATAATTATCAACGCCAGCTCTGTGCATTTTGTGCATAGATTGAAGAAGGGGTCTTGCTATATCTAAGTCTGTTTCTGTAGATGTTTTGAAATTTTTCGTTCCACCAGCAAGAACATATTTGGCAACCTTTTCAGATAGGTAGTATTTCTCCTCGACATCTTTTACATCAAATACAAATTCATCAAATTTTTCATCGGATGGAGTAAGCTCTGAATCGGGATGAAACACAAAATCACCATGCCAATTAAACTGCTGATTACGTTTTTGGCATAGTTGAATGTCACCATTTATTTGGGTATAACTCTTATCGTGATTCTTATGGCTAGTAACAAATTTAATTCCCTTCTCTTTAAGAAAGTATTTTGTATCTATATAGTCTTCTAAAAAATCGTACATTTTGTATTCAAGCTCAATTGGAGCTGGATACTTGAATTTTGTTGGTTTCTTGAAGCCTAAGCAGAATACACGCTCACGATGCTGAGGTATTCCATAGTCACAGCTGTTAAGCACGCGGAATTTAACGTCATATCCAAGCTCTTCGAATATATCGTGAATTACATGCCATGTTCTCCCTTTGTCGTGATTTAACAACCCACGCACATTCTCAAAAAGGAATAGTTTTGGTTCTGTTTCCTTAACTACACGAGCAAACTCATAAAACAATGTTCCCCTCGCATCTTCAAATCCTAGTCTATGACCTACCATAGAAAAAGCTTGACAAGGCGCTCCACCTATTAAAAAATCCACTTTCCTTTTATATTTCTTTGCATCAAAATCTCGAACATCAGTAAACCAATCTTCGTCATTTATCTCGTAATTAGCAAAATAACTAGTTTTACATTTCGGTTCGATATCACCAGCAAATATTATTTTGTGATTAAGGTGCAATCGTTGAAATGCGTGTTCGATGGCTCCAATACCACTAAACAAAGTACCAATTCTCACACATTTTTCTGGATGCGAAAAATCCAATTCTTTCCAAGAAGGCCCATCTGAAATGGGCGTTGGAATAATTACCTTGTCATCATCAAGTGAAGCTGCTTTCTTTTTTACAATCTTTCTAACAGCCTTAATTTGATCAGACTCTTCATTTATATCTTTTTTTACTGTAGCCATTTAATTATTCTTTTGTGCGATTTATTAGTTCGGTAACATCAATATCTAATGCTTTTGCCATCTTGACCAATTGGTCTAATGATGGTTGCATACGATTATTGACCCATCTGCTCATTGTTATGACTGATACACCAATTTGTTCGGCTAGCCATTTATTACTCTTGTTCTTTTCCGCAAGAGCAACGCGAATCCTATTTAATGATTGTTCTTCCATATCAATCTATAATTGTTTGATGCAAAGTTATCGTATTTTGATAATACAACCAAGGAAATTGATAACTATTTTGCTTATAGTGATAACGAATATATAATTTGAGATAATTTAGATTAGAATTTGGTGCTTTTCATGTCTATCAATTGGATAATATTTGGCTTCATTGCTGTCCGGAGAAATTTTACCACAGCTTAAGCTGCGTAGGACCATCACCCTGCGGAACATTAGCTGTAAGGTCGGTTTGATTAAATATATCTTTAATATTGCCTCTTTTGAAGAGGACTTG
>JAGPKZ010000095.1 GCA_018053665.1 Prevotella sp. | reverse complement strand
CCCGGTTCGACCCCGGGTCTGGGTACGCAGAAACTCTGTAAATTATTGATTTACAGAGTTTTTTCTTTTTGCACACCTTAAGTTTGTTCCCAAATTGTTCCCGCTCATCCCGAATTTACATTCATAAACAATCCTATCCATCGTATTCATTCGCAGAGTTTCGCCTAATTTCTCATTTTTAATTCTCTTAACATATCAAGAGCAAGCATTTTCAGAATATTGTTCCCAAGTTAAACATAATTTGTTCCCAAGAGCAAAGAAAAGGATGTCGGTTGAAACGACCCCCTTGCTAATGAGAACACATAATCGATATACCCATATGGGGCGGTTGAAACGACCTCATATAACCTATAGATTAGATTCTATTCCGAATTGGCGGTATTGAGATGATATGGTAATTTGAACTTACCTCATCTGAAAGTTTATCACATATCATTTGAGCTCCTTTACATTCATCTATCTTCAAATACTGCGAGAAATACAGTGTTGCTTATGTATCTGCAAGTTACGCAAATAGTTCTCGCAAACTTCTCGCTTTTTTAGCTATTTGCGAGAAGTTATGATATACTTTTAAGTTTTTACCTTACACATACCAATAATTAGAAAATATACTCTTTCCCAAGTATTAATGTAGATTCCATGCTCTTTATATAATATTTTTCAAAAAAGCAAAGAATTTTGGTTTGAAAATGCGTATTAAGAAGCTTTTAAGCCGTGTTTAGCGAATAATTTTGTATTTTTGCCGAACTTCCCATAATGTGGACTTATTGGAACTTAAGTTTATACGAATATGACACCAGAAGAAAAAGCAAGAGTCAAAATCGACAAGATGTTCGATGAAGCTGGTTGGAAAGTAGTCAACAGAGAAGACTACTCACCAACTATAACTGCTGCGGCTATACGTGAAGGACTTCTAAAGGGAAACTTAGAAGCCGATTATTTTCTGTTTATAAACGGGAAAGCGGTTGGTGTGCTTGAAGCTAAAAGAGAAGAGGTGAATGTAGATTCGTCTTCAGTGCATGACCAAGTAGAACATTATATCAAAAGTGTTCCCAACTGTTATCAGACCTATTCCAACCCCCTACCTTTGGCTTATTTGTCTAATGGTAATGACGTATTCTTTAGAGACTATAGAGAAGAATTTTCTAGATATGACACTTTCGGACGAATACACACACCCAAGGAGGTCGCAAATCTATTAGGAATTATCGATCCTTACGCAGGGCTTCCCACGCTTCGCAAAAATGGATTACGCGAATGTCAATACGAAGCCATCACTGAATTGGAGAAATCTTTCCGTCTTGGACAGAACCGAGCATTGATGGTGTTGGCTACAGGTGCTGGCAAAACATATACTGCATGTTTGGCAGCTTATAGGCTGTTAGCTTATACTTCAATGCGGAAAGTGCTGTTTCTTGTGGATAGGAACAATCTTGGCAAGCAGGCTGAGGGTGAGTTTGGTACATTTAGACTTACTGAGAATGGCGACTCCTTTAACAATATATATAAGGTAGATAGATTGCGTTCGGCAAAAGTTCCATCAGATAGTAATGTGGTCATATCAACCATACAGCGGTTATTCTCATTACTCAGTGGGGAAGATATTACCGATGATGATTCAGATGATGAAGAAGACGCAACCGTGCCTGTAACCCTCCCTGGTAATCCACTACTGCCACATGATTACTTTGACCTCATTATTATTGATGAATGCCATCGTTCTATTTATGGCAACTGGAAGAAGGTGTTAGAGTACTTTGATACAGCTAAACTGATAGGCCTTACGGCTACGCCTGTTCCTGAAACTATGGCATTTTTCAATAATAACCGAATTGTAAATTATACGCTTGAAAAGTCTATCGTTGATGGTGTCAACGTAGATAGCCGTGTGTTCCGAATCAAAACAGAAGCTACCGAGAATGGAGGAGCAATATTGAAAGGTTCGAAATATCGCAAGATTACTAAATATACGGGGCAGACAGAAAACATTAGCAGCAAGGAAACGAAGGAGTATACCAAAGAAGAATTAAATAGAAGTATCATCAATCCGTCTCAAATCAAGCTGATACTTGAGACTTATAGGGATTCTGTATACACTGAGATGTTCACAGACCCTCAACGAGAACCAAATATGGATTATCTACCCAAAACGCTTATCTTTGCGCTGAATGAAAACCATGCATCCAACATCGTGAAGATAGGGAAGGAAGTTTTTGGTAGAACCGATGATACTTTCATACAGAAGATTACATATTCTGCAGGTGATAGTAATGAGTTGATTCGCCAATTCCGCAACAATAAGGAATTTCGTATAGCTGTTACTTGCACGTTGGTAGCTACAGGAACCGACGTAAAGCCACTAGAAGTTGTAATGTTTATGCGTGATGTAGCCTCTGAACCTCTATATGTTCAGATGAAAGGACGTGGAGTCAGAACGATTGGCGATGAGCAATTAAAGAATGTAACTCCAAACGCATTCAGCAAAGATTGTTTCTTCCTCGTTGATGCAGTGGGAGTAACCGAGCACGAGCATACTATTGCACCACCATCAACAGATGATGAACCTACACACGTTATCACATTCAAAGAGTTATTGGAACACATCGCACATGGTGATGTTTCCGATAATTATTTGCGAGCTTTAGCATCTAAACTTTCAAGAATCCATAATAAAGCGGATGAAGAACAGCGGAATAAGATATTGGAACTTGCTGGATGTCAGATGAATGAAATTGCGACTAATATTTTTACGGCTTTTGAGAATGGCATACTTCCACCTTTTGTTGATATAAATAAACCAAACAATGAGCGGAAAGGATTAGTTTCGATTATCGCAAACAGACCAGAACTGAGAAGGTATCTTCTGATTCTTAATGCTGGTTTTGTGAATATCCTTCAACCAGGAGAAGACAATCTCATATCAAAAGGATTCTCTCAGGAGGAAGCACAGGAAACCACATCGGCTTTCGAGGAGTATTGCAATGAACACAAGGACGATATTGAAGCATTGAGAATGATTTATAATAACAGTGGTGAACCACTAACTTATTCACTGCTGAAAGACCTTGAAAACAAACTCAAAATGGCAAACAACAAGTTGACTTGTACACGATTGTGGAATTCATATTCTATCATCAATCCTGCTATGGTCAAGAGTCGTTCTACCAAAGAAGAGAAAGAGGCTCTAACCAATATCATTCAATTGGTGAGATACGCATTTCACCATATTCAGAAACTAGAAAGTTTGTATCCATCTGCTCAGAGTCTATTCAATCTGTGGTATGGAAAGAACAAACTGGAAATAACGGAAAAGCAAGTTGAGATCATACGTGGAGTGGTCAACTTCATAGCCTCTAATGGTTCTTGCAATATTAACGATATTCGTGAGGACAATAAAACCTATGCAGCTCAGCTTATCAAAGCTTTTGGAGGCAAGGACAATGCAAACGAAGCACTACTCTCGCTTGCTACATTTATTATTTATCGTAAAACAGCATAACAATATATGGCAAAAACAAATAGTGGTGAAACCTCACTCTTAAAAAAGGTTTGGAGCTTAGCAACAACGCTCTCAGGAGCAGGTGTAGGCTTTACTGATTATATTACCCAACTTACCTATCTTCTGTTTTTGAAGATGGACGATGAGAACGTTGAAACCTTTGGTGATGAATCTGCTATCCCCGAAGGCTATCAATGGAAAGAGTTGGTAGCTCTCGATGGCTTGGAACTATTGAAGCAGTACGAGGATACGCTTAAAAACCTCAGCGAACTTGACAATCTGATTGGTACAATCTTCACAAAGGCTCAGAATAAGATAGATAAGCCTGTATATCTGAAGAAAGTCATTACACTCATTGATGAAGAAAATTGGCTAGAAAAAGATACCGATGTAAAAGGCGCTATCTATGAAAGCATCCTTGAAAAGAATGGGCAGGACAAAAAGAGTGGAGCAGGTCAATACTTCACCCCACGTTCTCTTATCCAAGCAATGGTAGATGTTTGTCAGCCACAGATAGGCGAGACGGTATGCGACCCAGCTTGCGGTACAGGTGGTTTCTTACTTGCTGCGTATGACTATATGAAGAATCAGTCGCAAGATAAGGACAAACGCGACTTCCTTAAAAATAAGTCATTACATGGATTTGATAACACTGCCCTTGTGGTAACGTTGGCTTCTATGAATCTTTATCTTCATGGTGTGGGCACAGACCGTAGTCCTATTATTTGTCAGGACTCATTAGAGAAAGCTCCCGACACATTGGTCGATGTGATTCTTGCCAATCCCCCATTTGGTACACGACCAGCAGGGTCTGTAGATATCAATCGTTCCGACTTCTATGTAGAAACAAAGAATAATCAGCTCAACTTCCTGCAACACATGATGGTGATGCTAAAGAATGGTGGTCGTGCGGCAGTTGTGTTGCCCGATAATGTATTGTTTGAAGGTGGTGCAGGTGAAACCATCCGTAAGGAGTTGCTTAAGAATTTCAATCTTCATACCATCTTGCGTTTGCCTACTGGCATATTCTATGCTCAAGGTGTCAAAGCTAATGTGTTGTTCTTAAGTAAAGGTACGCCAACCAAGCATATCTGGTTCTACGATTACCGTACAGACGTGAAGCATACATTGGCTACCAATCCGATGCAACGTCACCACTTGGATGATTTTGTATCATGCTATCATGCCGAGAATATGGATGCTCGTACAGAAACCTATGATGCAGAGAAGAATCCTAATGGTCGTTGGCGCAAATTTGATGTTGCTGAGGTATTGGAACGAGATAAGACTAGCCTTGATATTACTTGGATTAAGCAAATCGACGAGAATGCGGATATGACTTTATTGGAAATTATGGATACCATCAAAGAGAAAAGTGAGAATATCAGCAGCGCAGTGCTTGAGCTTCAGAAGTTATTGGCGAATATTGAGGAGGGATAGTATGGATACGAAACCCACATTTGTGAAACGTGGCGATTTTTTTGATAATGAACAATATCGTCAGTGGTTTGTAGAAATCAAACAACGGTTACAAACAGCTCAAATTAAAGCTGCCGTAAAAGTGAACACTACCATGCTTGAATTTTATTGGAGCTTGGGACGTGACATCGTCGACATGAAGGCAGAAGCAACATGGGGAAGTGGCGTAATAAAACAACTTAGTTTAGACTTAAAAGATGCTTATCCTAGCCTTAAAGGATTGTCATACACCAATCTAAAGTATGCATCTCAATGGTACAGATTCTATTCAGAAGACATCTCAATTCGCCAACAGCTTGTTGGCGAAATAGGAATGCCAGAAAAATTCGGTTTTATACCATGGGGACATCATATTCAGATAATGTCAAAAAGCAAAACTGTTAACGAGGCTTCCTTCTATCTCAATCAAGTTATTGAGGGGAATTGGAGTCGTCGCCGTCTTGAAGATGAGCTAGCTACAAATCTTTACGAACGACAAGGCGGAGCGATTACAAATTTCGAAGATCATTTGCCTAAACCTCAAAGTGAATTAGCAAAAGAAATTTTGAAAGATCCCTATAATTTCGATTTCCTTTCACTGACTCAAGGCTATAATGAAAAACAGTTTGAAGAAGCATTGGCACAGAATGTCACTCGGTTTTTGCTTGAATTAGGAAAAGGTTTTGCGTTTGTAGGGCGACAGATGGAACTGCGTATGCCTAATGGACAGTCGTTTTTTCCTGACATGGTTTTTTATCACACTAAATTAAAATGCTATGTGATAGTAGAACTCAAGGTGGTTGATTTTATTCCAGAGTTTGCCGGTAAACTAAACTTTTATGTTTCGGCAGCAGACCATTTGCTGCGCGACGAGAACGACAATCCAAGCATCGGACTTCTTATCTGTAAATCGAAAGATGAGACGATTGTGAAATGGTCATTCCAAGACATAAACAAACCGATGGGAGTAGCAGCTTATGAGAATGAACTGTTGGAGGTTATGAATAAAACCATAGCAGACAAGTTGCCCACACCCGAAGATATAGAACGGATTATAGAATGAGCTTAATGGTAAAAATCTGAATATGACGAACACTGTTCAGCATTTCTATCAACCATGCCATTTCCTTCCGACAATCATTAACATCATAAATGAATGGATACAAAATTATTACGCCAAAAGATATTAGATCTCGCCATCCATGGTAAACTTGTGCCACAAGACCCAAATGACGAGCCAGCCTCTGTTTTGCTAGAACGCATCAAAGCAGAGAAAGAACGCCTTATCAAAGAAGGCAAAATAAAGAAAAGCAAGAAGTCTTCAAAAACTTCTGATACGCCCCATTATGAGAACGTACCGTTTGAGGTGCCTGAGGGGTGGGTGTGGACAACGCTGGGAGATTGTACAATCAACCGAGATAATGAAAGAATCCCAGTATCTTCTTCGATTAGGAA
>JAGPKZ010000032.1 GCA_018053665.1 Prevotella sp. | reverse complement strand
ATATACAGGTTTCCTTGTAAACGTTCATGAGACTTCCACAGGAGTACACTACAACATAAACCTTATTAGCGAATTCTGCAAAAGAAACAACCTGTTTCTTGTTGTCGACGCAATAAGTTCTTTTCTTGCAGATCCATTTAATATGTGTGAGTTGCATGCCGACGTCATGATTACGGGATCACAGAAAGCTCTTGCATGTCCTCCAGGAATATCAGTAATTGTTCTTTCAAATAAAGCAGTTGAAAGGGTAAACGGCAATAACGTGAGAAGCATGTATTTCGATCTGAAAGACGCATTGAAGAATGCGCAACGAGGTCAAACACCGTTTACTCCGGCAGTAGGAATCCTGCGACAGATAAACATGAGACTCAGGGAAATTGATGCTGCAGGCGGTGCACAGTCTGAGATTGATAAAATTCATGGTATTGCCACTGATTTCAGAAACAGAATAAAAGATTTACCTTTTGAGATTGTATCAAAATCTCTTTCAAATGCCGTAACGCCTATACATCCCCTAAATGTTTCAGCTTATGATATTTTCACTACGTTGAAAGATGAATATGGAATATGGATATGTCCCAACGGAGGCGACATGAAGGATCAAGTATTCCGTGTTGGACATATCGGAGCATTGTCAAAAGACGACAACTCTAAGCTCATTGCTGCCTTCGCAGACCTTAACAAAAAAGGACTTCTTTAATCTACACAAAGTATGATAAAAGTTATAACCTACGGCACATACGACGTAATACACAAGGGACACATCCGGTTACTTGAGAGAGCAAAAGCCCTTGGCGACTATCTAATTGTTGGAGTCACAGCAGATTCTTTCGATCGCGAACGTGGTAAAATAAACGTGCAGCAGTCTCTAATTGAAAGAATAGAGGCTGTCAGAGCTACCGGACTTGCCGATGAAATTATCGTTGAAGAATATGAAGGACAAAAGATTGACGATATCAAGAGACTTGGCATTGATATATTTACCGTAGGTTCTGACTGGGAAGGACATTTCGACTATCTGAAAGAGTTTTGCAAAGTGGTATATCTTGAAAGAACACAGGGGATATCCAGCTCTGAAATTCGTGCTGAGAAACGCGACATGAAGATTGGACTTGTAGGAGAATCACCGATACTAAACAAGATTGAACGAGAGAGCCAATATGTAAATGGTTTATCTATAAGTGGTGTATATTCTAGAGATACAACATGTTTTTCTGCCGAACTGAAAAAACTAACTAATTATAACAGTATAGAAAATTTGCTAGAGAATTCAGACGGTGTATATATTATATCAAGTCCTAAACATCATTACGATGATATCAAAAGCGCATTGAGCAAAGGCAAGCATGTACTCTGTGAGTCACCAATAACAATATGTGAAGACAAACTCGCTGAATTATACGCTATTGCCGAAAGCAACAACTGCATACTGATGGATTCGATTAAAACCGCATACAGTCTAGCTTATTACAGATTGTGTCTACTGGCAAAAAGTGGAATAATAGGAAAAATTATATCTGTTGATGCCACATGTACCAGCCTTTACAATGTAGAGATAGATAATGATGGTATGTTGGCAAATATATGGAACAGTGTATGTGCATGGGGACCTACAGCCTTGTTACCAGTATTCCAATTACTTGGTACTGATTACTCTTCAAAAACTATTGCCACACATTTACTGCGTGAGGACTTAGACTATGACACGTTTACAAAGATATCATTAATTTATCCACATGCTGTTGCTTCAATAAAGGTGGGGCAAGGTGTTAAATCTGAGGGCGAACTAATTATATCAGGAACCAAGGGTTACATATACGTACCGGCTCCATGGTGGAAAACTGATTATTTTGAGGTAAGATATGAGAACCCTGCCGACAACAAACGTCATTTCTATCCACTCGAAGGTGAGGGTATAAGATATGAATTGGTGTCTTTTCTTAAGTCAATAAGTAGCGGAAACAAATATTCTTATATAGACAAGAGTATTTCAAGAGCCATAGTAACGATCATTCAGGACTTCTATGAGCGAAAAGATACAGTATTATTATAGTAAATTATTAAAGGCTACGCACAAAGCGTTGCTCAAACTTTATAAATTTAAATGATATGGAAGTAGGACAAAAATTACCGGAAGTTCTCGGAAGAGACCAAGACGGAAAGGAATTGAAGTTAAGTGACTTCAATGGTAAAAAGCTTGTACTATATGTATATCCTAAAGATAGTACACCAGGATGTACTAGTGAAGCTTGCGACTTGCGTGATAACTATCATTCATTCCTTGATAAAGGATATGCCGTGATTGGCGCAAGCATTCAAGATGAGAAATCACATAAAAAATTTATTGAGAAATACGACTTACCATTTCCTATTATTGCAGACACTGAAAAGAAGCTCGTTGAGGAACTAGGTGTATTTGGTGAGAAGAAAATGTATGGAAAGGTCACGATGGGAACATTCAGGACAACATTTATAACTGACGAAGATGGAGTTATAACACGTATTATCGGTCCAAAAGAGATAAAAGTAAAAGAACACTCAAGCCAAATTCTTGAAAACATCTAGAATTAGTTTGTTAGTTATATTTTTATTTTGAATTAAAAATGTGTAAAAAAGACTCATTAAATATGAGTTTTTAGCATTATTATTTGTAGTTTTGCATCAGAATGATAGATTATATGTCATTTTTTTGAATATAATCTATCATATATCTTATTGTCGATTTTATTAATAGAAGTATTGTAACAATAGAAGACGAGAAAGAAATATGAAAAAGACTGTATCATTAGCCATAATCATTTTGATTGCAGTTATGGCGCAAGCACAAATTCTAAATCCAGTGAAGTTCTCTTCACAGTTGAAGACAAACGGAACAGCGGAGGCAGAAATTATTTTTAGTGGACACATAAATTCAGGATGGCATGTATATTCCACTGGCTTAGGAGCTGACGGTCCTATTTCGGCTACGTTCAACGTAAACAAACTTGACGGAGTTGAACTTGTAGGCAAATTAACAGCACGTGGAAATGAAATTTCAAACTATGACAAACTGTTTGAAATGAAACTCAGATATTTTGAGAACAATGTGCAATTTGTACAGAAGGTGAAATTCACAAAACCAAATTATAACATAAGTGCATATCTTGAATATGGCGCATGTAATGATAAAAATTGCCTTCCTCCAACATCAGTAGACATTAGTAAAAGCGGAAAGAGTCCAGCTACGGCTGCGTCAACAAGCAAAACTAATGACGCTTCTGCTGCTGACAAAAAAGCATTATTGCTTGCTGCCGCAAATGGAGCCCCTGAAGCAAAGGCTGCACTTGCTAAAATAAAGGCAGACAGTATTGCTAATCTAAAAGGAGACAGTATTTCAAAAAAAGACTCAATTACCAGCGCAAGTCTTTCTTCTGCAGACAAAACTTCGTTGTGGAAACCAGTAATAGGAAAATTAAGTCAACAGAATGGAACTACTGACAGTGGTAGTCAATCATGGGCTTACATATTCTTAATGGGCTTCCTTGGTGGTCTGCTTGCATTGTTTACACCATGTGTATGGCCAATAATACCAATGACAGTAAGTTTCTTCCTGAAACGTGCAAAAGATAATAAGAAGAAAGGCATACGCGACGCTATAACCTACGGAATATCTATTGTTGTTATATATTTAGCTCTAGGACTTGCTGTTACAGGAATATTTGGAGCGTCGGCACTAAACGCTTTAGCCACTAATGCCGTATTCAACATTCTTTTCTGCCTAATGCTTATTCTGTTTGCCGTCAGTTTCTTTGGATGGTTTGAAATACGCTTACCAGAAAAGTGGGGAAATGCTGTAGACACAAAGGCTACATCAACAACAGGATTGCTTTCAATATTCCTTATGGCCTTCACACTTACTCTTGTAAGTTTCTCATGCACAGGTCCTATAATAGGATTCCTACTTGTGGATTTCGCAACATCAGGTTCTATACTCGGTCCTGCAATAGGCATGTTTGGATTTGCACTTGCTTTGGCATTGCCATTCACGTTATTTGCAATGTTCCCAAGTTGGCTGAAGAGTGCACCAAGGTCAGGTTCATGGATGAACACAATAAAGGTAGTGTTGGGATTCATCGAATTAGCATTCTCACTGAAATTCTTTAGTGTTGCTGACCTTGCTTATGGCTGGCATATATTAGACAGAGAAGTTTTCTTGTCATTGTGGATTGTTATATTCGGTGCACTCGGACTATATCTTATCGGGAAACTTAAATTCCAGAGTGATGAGGTTGGTGGTGATATAAATAAGCCAATGCCCGTGCCTTGCATTATGCTTGGACTATGCTCATTGGCATTCGCAATATATATGGTGCCTGGATTATGGGGTGCACCATGTAAAGCTGTAAGCGCATTTGCACCACCAATGAATACTCAGGACTTTAACCTTGACACGAAAGAGATAAAAGCCCAATATACAGATTATGAAGCAGGAATGGCGGCGGCAAAAGCTGCCGGTAAGCCAGCTCTTCTTGATTTTACAGGATTTGGATGTGTCAACTGCCGTAAAATGGAAGCTGCAGTATGGACAGATCCACAAGTAGGAGAGAAAATCAGCAAAGAATATATATTGATATCACTTTTTGTGGATGATAAGACCCCATTGGAGATGCCTATGGTGATAACTGAAAACGGTCAAAAGCGTACGCTGCGTACTGTTGGTGACAAATGGAGTTATCTACAACGTAGCAAGTTTGGTGCTAATGCTCAACCATTCTATGTCCCGGTTGACAATGAGGGTAATCCGCTAAACGGCAGTTATTCTTATAAGGAGGATATTCCAGAATACACGGCTTTCCTGCAAAAAGGCTTAGATAAATATCGCAATGCTAGACAATAATATTCGTAAACAGATTCTCTCGCTGATAAACAGAGAGGTGGTTCCTGCCGTAGGATGCACCGAACCTATGGCAGTATCACTTTGCACAGCACGTGCAAAAGAAATATTGAAAGAAATCCCTGAAAAGATAACCGTTTTACTTAGTGCTAACATTCTAAAGAATGCAATGGGAGTAGGCATTCCTGGTACTGGAATGATAGGATTACCTATATCCATAGCTCTTGGCGCTATCATCGGAAAAAGTAAATATCAGCTTGAAGTTATAAAAGACATTTCGCCTGAGAGTCTTGAAATGGGGAAGAAATATGTATGCGAAAAACATATAGAAATAAGTTTAAAGCCAAATATTACAGAGAAACTCTATATTGAGGTTATCTGTAAATCAGGCGACAATAAGTCAACAGCGATAATATCAGGTTCTCACACGAATTTTATTTATGAAGAGCTTAATGGAAAGGTTCTTCTTGATAAGCTAAATGATACAAACAGCGACAGTGAAGAAACCGACATTAGTCTCAACATGAAAATGGTATGGGATTTCGCCATGACAAGTCCTATTGAAGAACTGAAATTCATCCTAAAGACAAAGGAATACAACTTAAAAGCAGCCCAGGAAAGTTTAAAGGGAAACTACGGTCATTGTTTAGGCAAAACGATGGACCGTCCGTTGAGTCGTGGAATTTTCGGAAATAGTATATTTTCTCATATTATCTCCAAGACAGCCTCTGCTTGTGATGCCCGTATGGGCGGTGCAATGATTCCCGTAATGAGTAATTCAGGATCAGGTAACCAAGGTATATGCGCTACAAATCCTGTAGCCGTTTATGCCGAAGAAAACGAGAATACGGAAGAAGAACTCATCCGTGGACTTATGCTAAGTCATCTTTCTGCTATTTATATCAAGCAGAGTCTTGGTAAACTAAGCGGACTTTGCGGATGTGTTGTAGCAAGTATAGGTTCAAGCTGTGGCATTACATATCTTATGGGAGGCGACTACAAAGACGTTTGTCATGCTGTAAAAAACATGATAGCCAATCTGACAGGTATGATATGTGACGGAGCTAAACCAAGTTGTTCACTTAAGATATGCTCTGGGGTTAGTACAGCTCTTCTGAGTGCAGTACTGGCGCGCGAAGGAAAACATGTAACTTCTGCTGAAGGAATCATTGACCACAATGTAGACCAAAGCATACATAACCTTACAAGCATTGGCAAAGAAGCAATGTGTTCGACAGATGATATGGTGCTAAAAATTATGACACATAAAACTCCATGCTAGTTTTTACTACTAGCATTTACTTTAATTTCAATAGTAATATTATTGCAATAAACCATTTTTGGAACAAAAATAAATGAATTTATTTTGTTCTTATCGTAACAAGCATTACCTTTGCAAATGTGATTGGCACTTTTCGCAATCAGAATAGCCACTAATCAAATGGTCCTATAGTTCAATGGATAGAACAAGTCTCTCCTAAAGATTAGATCCGAGTTCGATTCTCGGTGGGACCACAATGAGTCTTTATAACTCATCAACTATTATAAACCTATAAGCCTAATACTATGATCGGAGCAATAATTGGAGATATCGTAGGCTCACGCTTTGAATTTGCAAAGCAGACTACACCGAATTTTACATTATTCGATAAAGATTGCAACTATACCGATGAAACTATTTGTAATGTTGCTATAGCTGATGCAATTCTTAATAAAAAAACATACAAAGATTCACTTCTTTATTGGTGTAGAAAATATCCAGAGCCATTTAAGGGATATAGTTCGCCTTTTAGCAAATGGATAGAACAAGATCATCAAGAATGCAACAATAGCAGTGCTAATGATGCAGCAATGAGGGTAAGTCCAATAGGTTGGCTATTTGATGATTATTACGAAATACAAGATGAAGCAAGAAACTGCGCCGAAGTAAGCAATAATCATCCAGAGGGAATAGTAGGTGCACAATGTGTGGCAACAATAATTTATTGGCTTCGTACGTGCAGAATAACGAAAGAAGAAATTGAGGGTGCAGTAAAGCGCAATTTCGGGTATTCAATTCCTCCGATTAAAGATATATATAAGATTGGTAGTGAAGGTCATTTCGATGGATTATGCAAAGAAACCGTTCCTTATGCAATAAGTTGTTTTTTGGAAAGTGACAACTTTGAAGATGCCATAAGAATTGCTGTTGCAGCTGGTGGTGATACTGACACGAAAACAGCAATATGCGGAGCCATCGCCGAGGCATATTATGAAATTCCAGATAGCATGATTGAAAAAGCTTACGAGTATCTGCCAGATGATATGTTGGATGTTGTCACTCAGTTCTATGAAAGAATACAAAACGAATTAGATAATTAGCAAAGTAACGCGCCAACATATTTTGACTGTTTTATTTTGTTCTTTTTCCTTTTTATTGTAAATTTGCACATGAATTCGAATTTTATTATTTACCGGTATGAATATTGAGAATGAAATATGCAGTTCTGTCATCAGCGTGGTGAAAGAACTTTATGGTCAGGATGTGCACGAAAATATGGTGCAACTGCAAAAGACACGTAGTAACTTTGAGGGTAATCTTACTCTTGTAGTTTTCCCTTTTCTAAAGATATCAAAGAAGAAACCTGAAGATACAGCCAATGAAATTGGTGAGGCTTTGGTTAAGAGCTGTAGCGCAATAGCAGGTTACAATGTTGTTAAGGGTTTTCTTAATCTTGTCATCGCTAAAGAGGCTTGGATTGGTCTACTAAATGATATCAATGCCAATGAAAAGTTTGGTGAGAAGCAAGTTACAGAGAATTCTCCACTGGTGATGATTGAGTATAGTTCTCCAAATACCAACAAACCACTTCATCTTGGACATGTTCGTAACAACCTTCTTGGTTGGTCACTTGCCCAGATTATGGAAGCTAATGGTAACAAGGTTGTAAAGACAAATATCGTCAACGACCGCGGTATCCATATTTGCAAGAGCATGCTTGCTTGGCAGAAATGGGGAGATGGAATAACTCCTGAAGAAGCTAAGAAAAAGGGTGACCACCTTATCGGTGACTTCTATGTTGCCTTTGACAAGCATTATAAGGCTGAATGCGAGGAACTGAAAGCTCAATATATTAAAGATGGTTTGGGAGAGGAAGCTGCTACCGAAAAGGCAAAGAATGAAGCTCCGCTTATTAAGGAAGCTCATGCCATGCTTGTGAAATGGGAAAACAACGATCCTGAGGTCCGTGCTCTATGGGAGAAGATGAACGCATGGGTTTATGCAGGATTTGACGAAACATACAAGGCGCTAGGAGTTAGCTTTGACAAGATCTATTATGAATCAAATACATACCTCGAGGGCAAAAAGAAGGTAGAAGAAGGTCTGGAAAAAGGACTTTTCTTCCGCAAGGATGACAACAGTGTATGGGCTGACCTGACAAAAGATGGTCTCGACCAAAAACTGTTGCTCCGAAGCGATGGTACTTCTGTGTATATGACACAGGATATAGGTACTGCAGACATGCGCTTCAAGGACTTCCCTATCGACAAGATGATTTACGTTGTAGGTAACGAACAGAACTATCATTTCCAAGTTCTTTCTCTCTTGCTAGATAGTCTTGGTTTCAAATGGGGCAAGGAACTTGTACATTTCTCATACGGTATGGTAGAACTTCCTAACGGAAAGATGAAAAGCCGCGAGGGAACTGTTGTCGATGCTGATGACCTTATCGCAGCAATGGTTGACGACGCAAGAAAGACAAGCGATGAACTTGGTAAGTTCAAGGATATGACTGATGACGAGAAGCAGGAAGTAGCACGCATCGTTGGTCTTGGTGCGCTGAAATACTTTATCCTAAAAGTTGACGCACGCAAGAACATGCTGTTTAACCCTGCCGAGAGTATTGACTTTAATGGCAATACCGGTCCGTTTATTCAATATACTTACGCACGTATCCGTTCTATTCTCCGTAAAGCTCATGCCGAGAACATCAATATACCTGCATCGCTTAATGCAGATGCTCCGCTTAACGATAAGGAAGCAGAACTAATTCAGAAGATGAATGAGTTTGGGGCTGCTCTTGAACAGGCAGGAAAGGATTACAGTCCTAGCGGAATAGCAAACTATTGCTATGAGCTTACAAAAGACTTCAACCAGTTCTATCATGACTACAGTATCCTAAATGCTGAAAATGAAACCGAGAAGGTAACACGTCTTGTATTGGCACAGAATGTTGCCAAGGTTATCAAGAACGGCATGGCTCTACTTGGTATCGAAGTTCCGGAAAGAATGTAATACATTTAACTGATTATGACAAATTCCAATCTGACAAATCCGCCCGACTGGCGCAATGATACCATACTGCCGTTGCCTTTAGAAGTAAAGGCTAATGCGTGGGCTGTTGATGCTGCATGTTCTGGCAATCCAGGTCCGATGGAATATCAATGTATAGATCTTGCCACAGGTTCTCAGGTCTTCCATTTCGGTCCTGTACATGGAACAAACAACATTGGTGAGTTTCTTGCCATTGTCCATGCTCTGGCACTTATGGAAAAACAAGGAATTAAGGACAAGGTGATTTATTCTGACAGTTATAATGCCATACTTTGGGTAAACAAAAAAGCTTGTAAGACAAAGTTGGAACGTAATCCTCGCACAGAAGAGTTATATCAAATTGTAGCGCGTGCCGAACAATGGCTACGTACACATAAAATAAATATTCCCATAATAAAATGGGAAACGAAGAAATGGGGAGAAGTTCCTGCAGACTTCGGCAGAAAAAACAAATAATAAAAAATCATCTTCACAATATAGTGGAGATGATTTTTTATTTCTACTCTGTGTATTTTAAAAAAGTCTTTATGCTATTTCCGTCAACATCAATACTGTTTGTTAGTATTAAATTGGAAGACAGCATTGGGGCTTTAGTTCCGTTCTTTACATCTATAGGTGATGTCTCTACACGTATTTCATCCCACAGACCTGAATCAAGGAATGAATTAAGAGTTTTTGCTCCACCCTCAACAATCATTGACTGTATGTTTTTGGAATAAAGTTCCTTCAGCATTTCATTAATGTCAGTATCATGAGTTAATACGATGCGCATGGGATTATTACCGTACCACTCTCGCACATTCAGCATTGGATGTTCTCGTTCGTCTGTAATGCGCCCCACAAGTATTGCATCGTTCTCAGCTCTTAGTTTATGAGATAACATCTTTGTGAATGGTGTCGAAAATGTAAAAGCTTTAAAATCATTATCAATAAAGCCATTTACAGACTGCGCCCATTTCAATATTATATATGGTCGGCAATGAGTATTGAATGTTATGAAACGTCGGTTGAGTTCAAGACATTCTTTTTCCATCACGCCCACGATTACCTCTATTCCTGCGTCACGCAATTTGCGTATTCCTCTTCCCTGCACTTTCGCAAAAGGGTCTACGCATCCACATACACATCGTCTTACTCCTTTACTTATGATAAGATCGGCGCAAGGTGGGGTTTTTCCGTAATGCGAACATGGTTCAAGACTTACGTATATTGTAGATTCTTTAAGCAAATGTTCATCTTCAGGTTTCACGCTGGCGAATGCGTTAACCTCAGCATGTCCTTCGCCACAACGCACATGATACCCCTCACCTATTATCCTATCATCAGCAGAAACAATAACAGCTCCTACCATAGGATTAGGTTTTGCGTTAAGCATACCGTTTCGAGCTAATTGAAGACAACGGCGCATATAATATTCGTGTTCCATATCTATTGCAAAATAACAATGTGTGTTTACAAATGTAGCCATTAAATCTATCATTACCAAATAAATATAATAGTTTTGTTTCTTGTAATTTATAATGCCAATACATTTGTTTCTAACAAAAAACAATATTTACGCTATATATATTCTACTAAATCCCATGTAATATAAAATAACAAATCATCATTTCTAAAATTATTATTTTCCATGATTTGCTGTCAATTAGAGCAAATTTCATTAAATTTGCACCATGACATATAATGAATTATGGCGAAGCCTTACTGATATATATGATGACGGCGAAGCCAAAGCCATTGTGAGATTACTGTTCGAAGTGAGATTTGGAATGAATCTCACCGATATTTTGTGCGGAAAAATAGAAGAACTTTCTGGTGATGAAATCACAGTGTTGAACGACTGCATGGAAAGACTCCGGAAATCAGAACCTATACAATATATATTAGGACAGGAAGAGTTTGGCGGTAGAATATTCAAGGTAGCACCAGGCGTATTAATTCCAAGACCTGAAACTTACGAGTTGTGTAAAGAGATCATCAAAGAATACAATCGACCATACTGTGGGCTTCAACCTCCGGAACCAATAAATGTATTGGACATTGGTACAGGAAGCGGGTGCATTGCGATAACATTGGCTCTTGACCTTTGGAATTCTAATGTCACTGCATGGGACATTTCTTCTGACGCACTTATCATTGCACGTGAAAATGCACATAGACTTGAAGCGAAAGTAAATCTTGAACTTAAAGATGCATTGAATATTGCTGAGGATAATTTTAATATGTGGGACATCATTGTGAGCAATCCGCCATATATATGTGAGAAGGAGAAAACAGATATGACAGAAAATGTGCTTAGGTATGAACCAGATACAGCATTGTTTGTTCCTGACAACGAACCATTAAAGTTTTACAGAGCTATTGCCGAATATGGTATGAAATCATTAAAACATGGCGGCATGCTGGCATTTGAGATAAATCCTATTTATGTGAATGAAACTATAAGTATGCTTGAAGAATTAAAATATAAAAATATAAGAGCCGTTGATGACATTTTTGGCAAACAACGATTCACAATCTGCTATAAATGAAACAAATATCTGAAAAAGAAGCACAACTGAAACTATCATCTCTATGCGCACAAGGTGAACACTGCACACAGGAACTTATCGACAAACTGAATAAATGGGAAATACCAGAAGATGCCCAAGCGCGCATCATGGAATATCTCACTAAGAATAAGTTTGTTGACGACGCTCGTTTTTGCGTAGCATTCGTCAAAGACAAAATAAAGTATAACGGATGGGGACGAAAAAAAGTAGAACAGGCTTTGTATATAAAACGTATTCCTCGCAGCATGTCAGATCCTGTGTTTGAAGAAATACCAGATGAGATGTATCTTGAAAAGTTGCGCCCGCTTATAAAACAGAAATATCCTACCATAAAGGCACGCAACGAATATGAGCGAGCCATGAAACTTATAAAATTCGCTATGGGAAGAGGTTTCGACATGAGAATCATTCGTATGTGTATTGACGAAGCTGAAGAATTAGCAGATGATTAGTTTTTTCAGCAGACTTATAGACCTTATCGCACCACGCTGTTGCGCAATTTGCGGATGTAGACTCAGTATCACCGAACAGACACTGTGCAGTAGTTGCGACCGCCATATTCCACGCACATGGTATGAACGCTCGCCCTATGATAATATGATGAACCGCCTATATTGGAAACAGATACCTATCGAGAAGACATCAGCGTTGTTTTTCTATAATGCACAGGCACCCGTGAGCAAAGCCATTTATGATTTAAAATATCATCATTGCCCAGAAATAGGAGTCAGTCTGGGAGAGATTGCCGCAAGAGAATTCAACAATGAAAACTTTTTCGAAGGTATAGACACCATCATACCAGTACCTTTGACAAAAAAAAGACAACACAACAGAGGTTACAACCAAAGTATGATGATTGCCAAAGGAATAAGTAATGTGACAGGAATAAAAATCAACAATAATATCGTTAAGAGAACACTTTTCAGGGAAAGTCAAACCCACAAAGACGTGATTGACCGCAAGGAAAACGTGAAAGACGCATTCAGAATTATCAATACAAAGGCTATTGCCAATCGGCATATTCTGCTTGTCGACGACATCGTGACGACAGGCGCTACAACAATTGCGTGTTCACAGCAGTTGATGAAGGCAGAGGGCATAAAAATAAGCATTGTTTCTCTGGGATTTGTTAAACCGTAAATAAAAGTAAAATTCACAATAAAAATTTGTATTGTGGGATATTTCCACTAACTTTGCACTAATTTATAATTAAAACCACACTGAAAATGGACATTTTAAAGAAAGACTTCGCTTCGAAGTTGCTTAAGGTAAAAGCCATTAAATTGCAACCAAACAATCCATTTACTTGGGCTTCAGGTTGGAAATCACCATTTTATTGCGATAACCGCAAGACATTATCTTATCCTGACTTGCGTAACTACGTGAAGTTGGAAATTGTTCACAATATTTTGGAACACTTCCCTGATGTAGAGGCTATCGCCGGAGTTGCTACCGGAGCCATTGCGCAGGGCGCACTTGTTGCCGATGCACTAAACCTTCCTTTTGTTTACGTTCGTTCTAAACCAAAAGATCACGGATTGGAAAATCTTATCGAAGGTGAACTGAAACCAGGAATGAAAGTTGTTGTTGTAGAAGACCTTATCTCTACAGGCGGCAGCAGTCTTAAAGCAGTTGAAGCTATCCGCAACAATGCTTGTGACGTGATTGGTATGATTGCAAGCTACACTTACGGATTCCCTGTCGCTGAAAAGGCTTTCGAGGACGCTAAAGTGAAATTGGTAACACTTACCGACTATGATCATGTTGTAGCAGAGGCTCTTGAAACAGGATATATAGCAAACGAAGATGTAGAAGTTTTACACAAATGGCGCAAAGATCCAGCAAATTGGAATAAATAATATATGGCAAAATTCGAAAGTACTATCCGAGAGATAAACTATCCTCAGCAGAATGTATACAATCTACTGAGCGATTTAAGTAATATCGAAAAAATAAAAGACCGTCTGCCCGAAGACAAGATAAAAGATCTCACATTCGATGAGAATTCCATTTCTATTAGCTCTCCTATGGGTGCTGTGAAATTGAATATTATTGAGCGTGAAGAACCGACTAGTATCAAGTTTGAGACAGAACAAAGTCCGTTGGCTTTTAATTTGTGGATTCAGATCCTGCCTGTAGACGAAAACAGTTGCAAGATGAAGCTTACTATAAAGGCAGAACTCAATCCATTCATTAAGGGTATGGTTTCAAAACCATTGCAGGATGGTCTCGAAAAGGTTGCCGATTTACTGCAAATGATAAAATACGAATAACGGGTATATATAGCTATGGCAAATAAGCTTTGGGAGAAAAACTTTGAAGTAAACAAGGAAATTGAACGCTTCACGGTGGGCAAGGACCGAGATATGGACCTGTATCTAGCTAAATATGATGTATTGGGCTCTATGGCTCACATCACAATGCTTGAGAGTATCGGTCTACTTGAAAAGGACGAACTTGATAAGCTCCTTGTTGAACTGAAAAACATCTACGCTATATGCGAGAGTGGCGAGTTCAGAATTGAGGAGGGCGTAGAGGACGTGCATTCACAAGTAGAACTTATGCTTACCCAGAAACTGGGAGACATGGGAAAGAAGATACATTCAGGAAGAAGCCGTAACGACCAAGTGCTTATAGATCTAAAGTTATATACTCGTCATGAACTTAAAGAGATTGTAGACAGTGTAAAGATACTCTTTGATGAACTTATCGGTAAGAGTAATCAATACAAAGATGTTCTTATGCCTGGCTATACTCATTTACAGATAGCGATGCCAAGTTCTTTCGGACTCTGGTTTGGTGCTTATGCCGAGGGACTTGCCGATGACATGCTGTTTCTTCAGGCAGCATATAAGATGACAAACCGCAATCCTCTTGGTTCGGCGGCAGGCTATGGCAGCAGTTTCCCATTGAACCGCACTATGACGACAAAGTTATTGGGATTTGACTCAATGGACTATAATGTTGTCTATGCACAGATGGGTCGTGGCAAGATGGAACGCAATGTTGCATTTGCACTTTCTACAGTTGCTGGAACGCTTGCGAAGATGGCTTTCGATGCCTGTATGTTCAACTGTCAGAATTTCAGTTTTGTGAAACTTCCAAAGGAATGTACCACAGGAAGCAGCATTATGCCGCATAAGAAAAACCCAGACGTTTTTGAACTCATACGTGCCAAGAGTAACAAAATTCAAAGTTTGCCACAGCAGATTATGCTTATTATGAATAATCTTCCTGTTGGATATTTCCGTGATTTACAAATTATAAAGGAAGTATTCCTGCCTGCATTCGACGAATTGAAAGACTGTCTGCAAATGGCTGCCTACATAATAAACAAAATGGAGGTCAACAAGCATATACTTGATAATTCTATGTATGATCCTATGTTCTCCGTTGAGGAAGTAAACAAACTGGCTTCAGCTGGAATGCCTTTCCGCGATGCATACAAGAAGGTGGGACTGGAAATAGAGGCTGGTACATTCAAGGCAGACAGAAACATTCATCATACCCATGAGGGAAGTATCGGAAATCTTTGTAATGACAAGATACAAGGTCTTATGGAAGATACTTTGAAAGGTTTCAACTTTGAACGTATGACTGATGCAGAAAAAGAACTTCTGAAATAAATGAGGAAGACAAATATAATCATAGCATTTATTTTATTACTACTGACCAACTCATGCAGCAATGTGCAGAATGAGTTCAGTAATAACAAATGCTATTTTGTATTTGAAAACAGCAATCACAACAATTCACGACTTGCAGAAGCCATGACAGCATATAGTGGAGTATTCTGCACGGTAAGTCTTGTAAACGAAAAGGGAGCGCAGTATTATGCATTCACAAATAATGCTGGGCTCAAAAAGACAATCCTTACAGATCTTGACAAGCAACGCACACATATATTGGGACTTAACAACGGACTGATTGTAGGATATGGAAAACTCAGTGATCCTCTTACTTTCTATGCTTACGACTTGGAATGCCCTAATTGTTTTGATCCTGACGCCATACCTGTAAGAAGTAAAAAATTATCTATCTCTACAAGTGGTATAGCCACATGCAATGTGTGCAAACGTCAATACGACCTCAACAACAGCGGCATAATAATAAGTGGTGACAAGGGCAATAAACTTACCCGATATCGTGCATCCACAACAGGTCCTTACGGAACGCTAAGCGTGTACAATTAACGAATTAATATTTAAAATGTGTAAATTCATTTGGCAGTTTGAATATTAACCATTATCTTTGCATCACTTTTTCGCGGAAATAGCTCAGTTGGTAGAGCACGACCTTGCCAAGGTCGGGGTCGCGGGTCCGAGTCCCGTTTTCCGCTCAACTGTTTATTAATAGTTATTAATTCCTTTGCCGCAATGGTGGAATTGGTAGACACGAGGGACTTAAAATCCCTTGGCCAGTAATGGCTGTGCGGGTTCGAGTCCCGCTCGCGGCACTTCCTATTAAATTTATTACGTTTATGAATAAAAATCTAATTCTTTCATTAACTGCATGTTCGTTGTTATTAACGACATCATGCTCTAAATTAGGCAAACTTTCTGCCGACAATTTCACAATAACTCCAAACCCACTTGAAACTCTTGGAGGAAAAGTTCCTGCTACTGTAGACGGACAATTCCCAGAGAAGTACATGAAGAAAAAAGCTACTGTTACTGTAACTCCAGAATTGAGATATGGCAATGGACAGGTAGCAAAGGGACAAGGCACTACTTTCCAGGGTCAGAAAGTAATGGGCAACAATCAGGTTATCCAATATAAAGTTGGTGGCAGATACACTATGAAAACTGCTTTCGACTATGTTCCTGAAATGCAGAATAGTGACATGTATCTCACTTTTGATGCTCACATTGGAAAGAAGAAAGTAAACGTTCCTGAGGTTAAGGTTGCAAAAGGTGTAATCTCAACATCAGAACTCTATAAAAAGACTATGACTAATGAGGGTGCTTGCATCGCTCCTGATTCTTTCCAGCGTGTAAATGCTAAGAAGCAGGAAGCTAATGTTAAGTTCATCATCAATCAGGCTAACTTGCGCAGCAGTCAGTTGAAGAACAACAGCGTTAAGGAATTCGTCAAAATGCTTAAGAACATTAATTCTGACCGCGAGAAACTGGCTATAAATAATGTAGAAATTCAGGC
Organism: Prevotella sp.; assembly: GCA_018053665.1. Taxonomy (GTDB): domain Bacteria; phylum Bacteroidota; class Bacteroidia; order Bacteroidales; family Bacteroidaceae; genus Prevotella. The sequence goes on along the minus strand of JAGPKZ010000032.1, from coordinate 5,235 downwards.
TTATGCTTCACCAGAGGGTGGTTTCTCATTCAACAACAAACTTGCTAACAAGCGTCAGAACACAAGTGAGGGTTATGTAAAGCAGCAACTCAAGGCTACTAAGGTTAAGACTGATATCGATGCTCACTACACAGCACAAGACTGGGAAGGTTTCCAGCAGCTTGTACAGGCCAGCAACATTCAGGACAAGGACGTAATCCTTCGTGTCCTCTCAATGTATAAAGATCCACAGCAGCGCGAACAGCAAATTCGTAACATGAGCGAAGGCTTCCGCGAACTTGCTAACGAGATTCTTCCTGAACTTCGCCGCAGCCGCCTTATCATCAATTACGAAACTATCGGTCGCAGCGATGATCAGATCAAAGAGCAGTATGCTTCTGACCCATCAAAACTTAGCGTAGATGAACTTCTTTACGCAGCATCTCTTGAAAACGACGCCGCAAAGAAAGAGGATATCTACAAAAAGGCAGCAGAATTATATAGCAACGACTATCGTGCATTCAACAACATCGCAGCTCTTGAATTGAACAAGGGTAACGAAGATGTAGCCAACAACTATATTAACGAAGCTATCAAGGCTAACGCTGATGCTCCTGAGGCTTATGCAAACAAGGCATATATCAACCTTCAGCACGGTCAGCTTGAAGAGGCTCAGAACAACCTCGCTAAAGCAGCTAACGGAAACGGATTCAACGAAGTTCTTGGTAACTTGAATATAGCACGTGGAAACTATGCAAATGCAGCTGATGAGTTCAGTAAGTCAAATAACAACAGCGCAGTTCTTGCACAAATTCTTAATAAAGACTATGCTGCTGCCGAACAGACTATCAAGAACGTCAAGAATGCTGATGCTGTAACTAGTTATCTACACGCAATTCTTTGCGCTCGTCAGGGCAACAACTCTGATGCAAGTTCTTATCTAAAGGAAGCTTTGCAGAAAGATAATTCTTTGGCTGCTTACGCTGACAAGGATTTAGAATTCGCAAAAATCAAAAAATGAAACATATAAGTTTTCTTATACTACTCACCCTGGTTTTGGTATCTTGTGGAACCGACAATCATCATTTCGAGATTGAAGGCCGACTCACAAACCTAAACCAGGGTGAGTTTTACGTTTATAGCCCAGATGGTGGTCTAAGCGGTATAGACACTATAAAGGTTCAAGGTGGACGCTTCTCATACGAGATTCCGTGTGAAAACGAGTGCGTGTTGGTAGTAGTGTTCCCAAACTTCTCAGAACAAGCAATTTTTGCCCAACCTGGTAAATCCGTAGACGTAAAGGGAGACGCATCTCACCTTAAGGAATTGGAAGTTACCGGAACAGACGACAACGAACTGATGACGAAGTTTCGCCATCAGATTTCAAATGCTTCGCCTCCAGAGATATCAAAGTATGCCTCTATGTTCATAGAGGATCACCCTGCATCTCCTATAGGAGCATTTATTGTGTCGCAGTATATTCTGAAGAGCCAACAGCCAGACTATAAGAAAGCTATTAAGTTGCTTGGCATTATGCACAGTCAACAGCCACGCAACGGTTACGTAAATCATCTTATCGCACAGGTGAAAACAATATCCGATGCTGAATCAGGAAATTCGATTGCTAATTTTACAGCCTACGACATAAACGGCAAAGCTGTATCTTCATCTACATTGAAGAGTTCACCGATAGCCCTTATCTATACGTGGGCTTCATGGAGCTTTGAAAGCACCGACTTGCAACGCCGACTGAAAGATATGCACGACAAGGCTGCTGGAAAACTACAAATTGTCGGTATCTGTATAGACGCAAGCAAAGCCGACTGCAAAAGAAACATTTCGCAAAATCAGATAAATTGGCCGATAATATGCGATGAACAAATGTTTGAAAGTCCACTTGTCAAGAAATTGGGCTTGCTGTCTGTTCCAGACAATATATTGATGCAAAACGGTCGTGTAGTCGCTCATGGGCTTTCTGTTAATGACCTTACGCAGCGACTAGAGAAAATAATCTGATATAGATTATTAACCATGTAGAAACTGATAAAATTTTATTGAACTATGCTTGTAAAGACCTATTGCGCTGCAGTGAATGGTCTTGAAGTAACCACCATTACCATAGAGGTAAGCATGAATCCTGGCGTGATGTATCATCTCACAGGACTTGGAGACAAGGCGGTTATGGAAGGACGTGACAGAATTGCTGCCGCAATGCAATACTGTGGATATAAATTCCCTAAAGCTGATATAACCGTAAACATGGCACCTGCCGATTTAAAGAAGGAAGGAAGTGGATTCGATCTACCTCTCGCCATAGCTCTTTTGGCTGCCCATGGAAATATAGAATCCGACAAACTGGCTAACTATATGCTTGTCGGAGAATTGGGACTTGACGGAAAACTCCAACCAATAAAAGGTGCGCTGCCTATTGCTATAAAGGCAAGAACAGAAAAATTTAAGGGACTGATAGTGCCCAAAGACAATGTAAAGGAAGCCGCCGTCGTAAACAATTTAGATGTTTACGGAATGGAAAACATGCTTGATGTAGTGAAATTCCTTACAGGAATGGAAGATTACAGTCCTACTGTTATCGATACACGCAAAGAATTTTACGAACAGCAATACAACTTTGATTTTGATTTCAGCGATGTGCGTGGACAGGAAAATGTGAAACGCGCATTGGAAGTTGCTGCCGCCGGCGGTCATAACCTCATTATGGTTGGTCCCCCAGGAAGCGGAAAGTCTATGATGGCAAAGCGATTACCATCAATACTCCCACCATTATCACTTTCAGAGAGCCTTGAAACAACGCAGATTCATAGCATTGCAGGAAAACTTGGCTGCGACACGTCACTGATAAGTCAGCGTCCGTTTCGCTCTCCTCATCACACAATTTCAGAAGTAGCACTAGTTGGCGGTGGAACAAATCCTATGCCGGGTGAAATCTCACTTGCACATAATGGAGTATTATTCTGTGATGAGTTGCCAGAATTTAACAAGCACACGTTAGAAGTGCTAAGGCAACCACTTGAAGATAGAGAAATAACGATAAGCCGAGCTAAATACAATATTGAATATCCATGTTCTTTTATGTTTGTAGCAAGCATGAATCCGTGTCCATGCGGTTATTATGGCGATCCTACTCACCATTGCGTATGTACACCTGGACAAATCCAAAGATACATGAATAAGATTAGCGGTCCGTTGCTAGACCGTATAGACATACAATGCGAGATTACACCAGTGCCATTTAAGGATATCAGTAAGGCAGCACCAGGTGAGCCAAGTAAAAACATCAGAGAACGTGTTATTGCAGCAAGATCAATACAAACAGAGCGATTCAAGGATTGTGACGGCATACACTGCAATGCACAGATGACCGAACGCATGATTCATCAATATGCTGAACCTGATGACGATGGAATGAACATGCTGCGCATGGCTATGGAGAGGCTAAGCCTAAGTGCTAGAGCCTACAGCCGCATTCTTAAAGTCGCGCGTACCATTGCCGACTTAGCAAACAGCGAAAGTGTAAAAGTAGAGCATCTCGCCGAGGCTATAAGCTATCGCCAACTCGACCGTGGCGACTGGGCTGAGAGATAAAAAAGAGTAATTTCTCTTTGTATTACGCCCGATTTATTGTAATTTTGCACACAAAGAATTAAAAGTCAACGATTTAGATGGAAGAAAATAAATTTAAGCGTACCACTGTCACTGCGGCTCTGCCGTATGCAAATGGCGGTGTACATATCGGTCATCTGGCTGGAGTTTATGTTCCTGCCGACATCTATGTCCGCTACCTCAGACTGAAGAAGCAGGATGTAGTATTTATTGGCGGTAGTGATGAGCATGGAGTCCCTATCACTTTAAGGGCAAAGAAAGAAGGCATAACGCCACAGGATGTTTGTGACCGCTATCACAAGATGATAAAAGATTCTTTTAAGGAATTTGGTATCAGTTTTGATATTTATAGTCGTACGACTAGCGATACTCATAATAAATTTGCAAGCGACTTCTTCAAGAAGCTTTACGAAGATGGAAAGCTCGTTGAAAAGGAAAGCGAACAGTATTATGACGAAGAAGCTCACCAGTTCCTTGCTGACAGATATATTATGGGCGAATGCCCACACTGCCATAACTTGAATGCTTATGGCGACCAGTGCGAGAAATGTGGTAGCGACCTTAGTCCTATGGAACTTATCAACCCACATTCAACTATATCTGGTTCAAAACCTGTAATAAAGAAGACTAAGAACTGGTTCTTGCCTCTTAATGAATATCAGGACTGGCTAAAGAAGTGGATTCTTGAGGGACACAAGGAATGGCGTCCTAATGTTTACGGTCAGTGCAAGAGCTGGTTGGATATGGATTTACAGCCACGCGCCATGACACGCGATCTTAACTGGGGAATACCTGTTCCTGTTGAGGGTGCAGAAGGCAAAGTACTTTATGTATGGTTTGATGCTCCTATTGGTTACATCAGCAACACAAAGGAACTTTGTGACAATGAGCCAGAGAAGTTTGGCAATTGGGAGAAATGGTGGAAAGATCCAGATACTCGCCTAGTTCATTTCATCGGAAAGGATAATATCGTATTCCATTGCATCATCTTCCCGACAATGCTAAAGGCTTACGGCGATTATATACTTCCTGATAATGTTCCGGCAAATGAATTCCTTAATCTTGAGGACGACAAAATTTCAACAAGCCGTAATTGGGCTGTATGGTTGCATGAATATTTGCGTGACCTTCCTGGCAAACAGGATGTTTTGCGCTATGTTCTCACAGCAAACGCTCCAGAGACAAAAGATAACAACTTCACATGGAAAGACTTCCAAGAGCGCAACAACTCGGAACTTGTAGCCGTATATGGTAACTTCGTAAACCGCGCTCTTCAGCTTACAAAGAAATATTGGGATGGCGTAGTACCTGCCTGTGGCGAACTACAGGATGTTGACCGTGCTGCGCTTGCAGAATTCAAGGATGTGAAAGACAAGATGGAGTCTTATCTTAACATATTTAAGTTCCGTGAGGCTCAGAAAGAGGCTATGAATCTTGCTCGCATCGGTAATAAATATATCACCGAATGTGAACCTTGGAAGGTATGGAAGACTGATCCTAAGCGTGTAGAGACAATCCTCAACATATCTTTGCAGCTTGTAGCCAATCTAGCTATTGCTTTTGAACCGTTCTTGCCATTCTCTTCTGATAAGCTACGTAAGCTCATCAATATGGAGAGTTTCGACTGGGCTGAGC